>NZ_JBFUAL010000011.1:0-221969 GCF_056406295.1 Rhizobium sp. P1_C7 | reverse complement strand
TGATCTCGCCTATCTGCAGGCCTGGTCGCTGGCCGCCACCGGCAGTGCCCTGCCTTGGCCGGCGCCGGAAGCCTTGCTGCTGAAATTCGTCGCCCATCATCTGTGGGATCCGCAACATGGCATGCCCGGTGTCGTCGACCGACAGCTCCGCGGCCAGGGTTTTCTGCGGTCCACCGGTCCGCACGCGCCCGACACGGTTCGCCGGCGTCTTGCCAGCTGGTCGACGCTGACCAAGTGGCGCGGCCTGACCGGTTCCTTCAACTCCCCTGTTCGGAGCCTATTTTGATGCCGTCCAATCAAAAGTCTGCCGTCGATCGCCGCGCCGAAGAGCTCGACACCATTGCCTCCGTCCTGCCACTCGAACGCCGCGACGAACTTGCCGAGTTCTTGACCGACAAGGACATCGAGACGCTGCGCCACCTCGTCAACCAGGGCATGGGGGACAACACGCTGCGGTCGCTGACCTTGGACCTTGCCTATCTCGAGGCGTGGGGCTTGGCCGCGACTGGAAAATCCCTCGCCTGGCCGGCGCCCGAAGCGCTGTTGCTCAAATTTGTGGCGCATCACCTGTGGGATCCGCAGCGCCGCGAGTCCGATCCCGATCACGGGATGCCGGCCGATCGGGGCGCGAATGCAGGCCCGCTCGCCAAGCGGTCGGGCGCGGCGTCTTGGTGCTTCGGGCGACCAGGAAAAACCCTATAGGTTGCTCGTCAATTTCGTAGCCGGCTGGATCCGGACGATCAAATCACAAGCATCACATAAGGAATAACCATTGCCGCCAAGTCGAAGGTACCGAGCCCAGCCGGACAGGCAAACAGGACGACGTCGCCGAGTGACATGCGCAAGGCGACAGCAGTTTAGCTTTTCGCGCAAAACCAAGGCATGAGGGAGTGCTAATCCTGGCTAATGTCCGGCTGTCATCGGCAATGCCCAATTTGGCCGCGACGATCAAACTTGCCTGCAGCGACTTAATCTCCGGATCCTTCGCCTCCGCCTCTGCGACGAGCGCCAGAAATCGCTCTGCCTCGGACTTCTCCCCGCTCACGCCGCTTCGCGCTTGCGGAAAGACACCATGATCGACTTCGAGGTTGCAAAACTTAGCCGCATTGGCGGGCCACGACGACCTTCGAAGCACGCTTTGTTGCTCTGTTGTATCGCTTCGTGGTCCCATAGGCTCACGTTTTGGTTTCCTAAGGAGGTTTGGCTCTCACCAAATACCCGGGAGAAGCCGCCACCTGACCCGCGCGGCGTAATCCGAATAGCCCGTAAGCTCCGCGCGAACAATTCGGTCCTCCGCGATGGTGCGGTAGAGCAGAAACGGCAGGCTAAAGAGCACTGCGAGCGCAGCCGCAAGCCACGATCCGAGCGCGGGTCCGCTTGCCGCTAAGATCAGAAATCCAAGCGATCGTGGCTACAAAGTGAAGCGGGGATGATCTGTGGAGGACCCGGCGCTGAGGTGCCGCGCCTGCCCTCTCATCCGCGAAAAACCGGCAAAAGCGACCGAAGTTGCGGTGTCCGCAGGAACAGTCCACCCCAAACGAAAAGGCCGAGATAGACGCCGAAGAACTGATGCGAGAAAAGCGGCCGGGCGAACCCGTCGGATCATGTTTGTGCATGCAGGCGCTGCATGGGTAGCGCAGGTCATCAACCAATTGGCGGTCGACGTCAGTCATGAGGCGACCGTTGCGACAATGCTCTACGGGCCTTATGCCTGCCTTTGTTTGTTTAATGTCGCCAATTTACAGCCAACGCCTCTCCCCCGATCATTACGGACCGTCAGGCTATAGAGTGCTCGGCGTCATCATTCCTGATCTCGATGGCGTCCTAAAGATGGAAACCAGCAAACTTCCGACCCCAGAGAGTCCGACCTTGCCACTGCACTTGCGGCCGGCTCTTTTAGCTGGTGTGGCCATCGTCCAGGGCGCCGGGCCGGAGATGCTATACATGCTGGGCGGCCATAGGATGGGCGAGAACAAAGCTCGCTTCGGCAGCGCTATAGACGAGATCGTGGACTGCGCACGTCAGTCGCGTATGTCGTCGCAGTTGCACTTAATTTGAGATTCTTGGCGCATGGAATCTCACATTAACTGCCAACCAAAAAAGACACGCCCGCATTCTCACGTTTAAGTGCCAAACGACAACGCCGGAACCGTATCAGAAACCGGGCAATTCACGGTGGAGGCGCTGCGACCAACCTGTGCCGCTTGGCTGAACGGCGAACGGCAAATGCCACAGGCGCGTCGTCCGCAAGGTGTACCCCAAGAGCGACCACCTGTCAGTCATTTGAAGAAACATGTTATACAGATTTGACAAATATGCGATGATCTGTCTAAGTATGTGCCATACAGGGTGGCGCGGGAAGCCCACCATTTTCGCATACCGGAGGAACAATGATCATCACCGACGTCAAGGTGCGGGTCTTCCGCACGACCACGCGCCGCCATTCTGATAGCGCTGGTCACGCGCATCCAGGCCCGCCGCATCAGGTAGAGCAGGCAATGCTCACCGTGCGCACGGAAGATGGCCATGAGGGCCACTCCTTCACTGCGCCCGAAATTGCTCGCCCGCACTTGATCGACAAGTTCGTGAAGAAGGTTCTCGTCGGTGAGGACCACCGTGATCGCGAGCGTCTGTGGCAGGATCTCGCCCACTGGCAGCGCGGCTCGGCCGCCCAACTCACCGACCGTACGCTTGCGGTTGTCGACTGCGCGCTGTGGGATCTGGCAGGAAGAACACTCGATCAACCTGTATACAAGTTGATCGGGGGCTACCGCGACAAGGTGTTGGCCTATGGCTCCATCATGTGTGGTGATGAGTTGGAAGGCGGGCTGGCAACGCCGGAGGACTACGGCCGTTTCGCTGAGACGCTGGTCAAGCGCGGCTACAAGGGTATCAAGCTGCACACCTGGATGCCGCCGGTCAGTTGGGCGCCCGACGTGAAGATGGATATCAAGGCCTGTGCCGCCGTGCGCGAGGCCGTGGGTCCGGATATCCGCCTGATGATCGACGCCTTCCACTGGTATTCCCGCACCGATGCGCTCGAACTCGGGCGTGGCCTTGAAAAGCTCGGCTTCGACTGGATCGAGGAGCCGATGGACGAGCAATCGCTCTCGTCCTACAAGTGGCTTGCGGACAATCTCGACATTCCCGTGGTCGGTCCGGAAAGCGCTGCCGGCAAGCATTGGCATCGCGCCGAGTGGATCAAGGCCGGCGCCTGCGACATACTGCGCACCGGCGTCAACGACGTCGGTGGTATTACGCCCGCGCTGAAGACCATGCACCTTGCTGAGGCCTTCGGCATGGAATGCGAGGTGCACGGCAACACCGCGATGAACCTGCATGTGGTGGCCGCCACCAAGAACTGCCGCTGGTACGAGCGCGGCCTGTTGCATCCGTTTCTCGAATATGACGACGGCCACGACTATCTGAAGTCGCTTTCCGATCCGATGGATCGGGACGGGTATGTCCACGTGCCGGATCGGCCAGGGCTCGGCGAGGACATCGATTTCGACTTCATCGAGAACAACCGCGTACGGTGACGAGCGAGGTAATTGGGCAATGAAGACCGTTCTCGCCTTCGGCGACAGTCTGACCTGGGGTGCGGATCCGGCGACGGGTCTGCGTCATCCGCCCGAGAGCCGCTGGCCGGACGTTCTCGGCCGGGAACTTGGCGGCTCGGCAAAGATCATATCGGAAGGGCTCGGCGGGCGCACCACCTGCTATGACGACCATGCCGGACCTGCCTGCCGGAATGGCGCCAAGGCGTTGGAGGTGGCGCTTGCCAGCCATATGCCGCTCGATCTCGTGATCGTCATGCTCGGGACCAACGACATCAAGCCGGTGCATGGCGGGCGGGCGGAAGGGGCCGTTTCAGGCATGCGCCGCCTGGCGCAGATCGTAGACACCTTTCCTTACAAACCGAGCGGGGCGAAGCCGAAGTTTTTGATCGTCGCACCGCCACCGTGTTCCCCCGGCCCAGGCGGGCACCCGGCAGCCGGCCGAAGCGTGGCGGAATCCGAACGACTTTCCCCGCTTTATCGTAGGCTCGCCAGCGAGCTCGGCCACGCGTTCTTCAATGCCGGGGCAGTCGCGCGCGGTTCTGAGATCGATGGCGTGCATTTGGAGGCGGCCGCGACAGCGGCCATCGGCCGGGCACTCGCGGCCCCCGTAGGCGCAATTCTAGCCTGATCCGTTTCAACGCTTGCGGAGGAGCAGGCGGGCGGATCGTGAAACTGGTAGGCCGAAATCCGCAGGGATGGCCGCAAAAGGAGGAAACATGAGACACTTTTTTGTAAGAGCCGCGCTTGGCGTGCTTCTCTCCACGGCCGCGCCGATCGGCGTGCTCGCCGAGACACCGGCCGACCAACTGGTCGTCGCCACGACCATGAGCAACATTCTGACGCTCGATCCCGCTGCTATCACCGGCCGCGAGACCGTGCAGGTGCTCAACAATATCTACGATACGCTGGTCGTCCTTTCGCCGCAGGACCGTAGCGTCCAGCCGCGTCTGGCCGAGCGCTGGGAGATCGCCGAGGATCGCAAGTCGATCCGCTTTCACCTGCGTGGCGATGCGAAATTTGCTTCCGGCAATCCCGTCACGGCCGGCGACGTCGCCTGGAGCCTGAAGCGTCTGCTCGCCCGCAATCTGGCGCAGTCGTCCTTCCTCAAGACGCGTGGCTTCAAGCTCGAGGAGGCCGACAAGGCATTTGTCGCCGAAGACGACCACACCTTCGTGATTAACCTGCCGAAGCCCGATGACCCGAACCTGCTGCTGATGATTCTGGCACAGAATGGTCCCGGCTCCATTCTGGACAGCAAGACGGCGCTCGAGAACGAGAAGGACGGCGACCTCGGTGCAGCATGGCTGACGCTGAATTCGGCCGGCTCCGGTCCCTTCACGCTGAAGCAGTGGAAATCGAACGAATACATCATCCTTACCCGCAACGACGACTATTGGGGTGAAAAGGCCGCGATGAAGCGCGTTCTGATGCGCCATCTGCCAGAATCCCAGTCGCAGCGGCTGCTGCTGGAAAAAGGCGACATAGACGTTGCCTATTCCCTCCAGGCGCCGGATCTCAAGTCGCTTGAGGCCGACAAGGCGATTACCATCGCGTCGACGCCTGGCTCGGGCTTCTACTATCTCAGCGTCTCGATGAAAGACGAGCGCTTCGCCAACAAGAAGGTACGCGAGGCGCTGCGCTACCTCATCGACTACGAAGGCCTCGACAAGGCCGTCATGCCCTATTACGGCAAGCTGCATCAGCGGCCGCTGTCGACCGGCGTTATCGGCGCGCTGCCGGATCAGGGCTACAAGCTGGACGTGGAAAAGGCAAAGGCGCTGCTCGCCGAAGCCGGCTATCCCAATGGTTTCAAGACCACGCTCAGGGTCCTTTCCGAAGACCCGTTCATGAAAGCGGCGACTGCCATCCAGAACACGCTCGGCCAAGCCGGTATCCAGGCTGAACTCATCAGCGGTTCGGGTGATCAGATCTACGGCGCAATGCGCGAACGAAACTTCGAATTGCTGCTTGGTCGCGGGGGCGGCGGTCAGCAACCGCATCCGGACAACAACCTGCGCTCCATCGCCTACAATCCGGACAATTCAGACGATGCGAAGCTCACCAACTACCAGAGCTGGCGCACCAGCTTCTACGACGAAAAATTGAACAAGCTGATCGAGGAAGCACTGATCGAACGCGATCCCGCCAAGCAGGCCAAGCTCTATGAAGGCGTGCAGGCCTATATGGACGAGATCGTCATGTCGATCCAGCCGTTCTCGGAAGTGGTCGATACGGCCGCATTTCGAAGCGATGTGAAGGGCATGATCGTCAGCCCCTGGCTTTCCCGCTTCGAGGGTGTCGCCAAGGAGCGCTGATCCTTCCTGGCTTTCTCAGCGAGTTCGGGCAAGGCGCGTGGTAACACGCGCCTTTTTCACGTTCGCGAGGGGATAGCAGCGTCGCCGACCCGAGGGCTGCGTGATCCAGCAGTGCGTCGCCAACCCCTGCCTTGCAGATGGCACAAAGTTGCCGCACACGCGAGCACTTCTGGTCACTTCACGCATCAGCGACAGGTCCGTTGGATCGCCCCCACGTCAGAAGGCGCCCTCGAGCTTCAAGGGCGCCTTGTTGGGATTGCCGGACCTCGAACTGCGTGAGGCCGATCAATGCGCCCTTTCGTATTCAAGCGAGGCGCCGATGAGTTCTCGAGCGTAAGGATGCGTGGCCCCGTTTTTGGGGATCGCTTCGCGTGGCAGCACTTCGGTGATCTCTCCGTGCAGCATGACGGCAAAGCGGTCGCACATGTGGTCGACCACGGCCAGATCGTGCGTGACCATGATATAGGTGAAGCCTCGCTCTTCGCGCAGGCGCTGGAGCAGGTTCAGGATCTCAGCCTGCACCGAGACATCGAGCGCAGACGTGGGCTCGTCCAGGAGCAGCAGCGAGGGCTCGAGGATCAACGCCCGGGCGATAGCGACCCGCTGCCGCTGGCCACCGGAAAGCTGGTGTGGAAAGCGATCGAGGAATGAAACGGGCAGGCCGACATCGGTGATCGCTTTGCGCATGCGCTCCTCGCGGTCGCAGAGCTTATGGATCACCAGGGGTTCGCTGAGCACGGTGCGCACCGACTGGCGCGGATGCAGCGAGCCGTACGGATCCTGGAACACCATCTGCAGCGTGCGGCAGCGCTCGATAAGCGGCATGTCGCGTACCGACTTACCCTCGACGAGAATGTCACCCGTCCAGATGTCGGTCAGCATCGAGATGCAGCGCAGTACGGTGGATTTGCCCGAACCGCTTTCGCCGACAAGCCCGAAGCATTCGCCGGGGCTGACCGAGAAGCTGACACTCGGCAGGACCTTGACCGCGGCAGGGCCGCCGCCGAAGGTGATGGATACGTCGCGCGTTTCGACGGATACGGACATCAGGGATTCTCCTCCAGCCATTCGGGTTGACGGTCGAGCACGGCGAGGGGCGCATGCGCGCCGCCGATCCGCGGTTGGGCCGCCAACAGGCCGCGCGTATAGGGGTGTTCCGCCCTGTCGAGGTCGCGGGCGGCGAGTGTTTCGACCACGCGACCGGCATACATGATGAGAACGCGGTCGCAGAAATTGCGCACGAGGTTCAGGTCGTGACTGATCATGATGAGGCCAATGCCGCGGTCGCGCACGAGGCCGTCGAGGATATTCAGAACTTGAAGCCGGACGGTAACGTCGAGCGCCGAGGTGGGTTCGTCGGCGATGACGAGGTCTGGGTCGGCCAGCAGCATCATGGCGATCATCACCCGCTGGCCCATGCCGCCGGATATCTCATGCGGGTATTGGTTATAGACCCGCTTCGGGTCGCGAATCTTGACCGCCTCCAGCATAGTGAGCGCCTTGTCACGGGCCTCTGCCTTCGAACACCTGAAGTGGCGCAGATAGGTCTCGGCCACCTGCTCGCCGACGCGCCGGATCGGGTTGAGCGAGAACTTGGGGTCCTGGAGGATCATCGACATGCGACGGCCGCGGACTTTCAGCATCTCTTTTTCAGTGAGCGTCAGGAGATCGAGTTCTCCAAAGCGCAGCGTGTCGGCCGTGATCGTCGCGCCGGGCAGAAGACGCAGCAGGGCGCGCCCCACGGTGGACTTGCCGGAACCGGATTCACCGACGATGCCCAGCCGTTCGCGGCCGAGGGTGAAGGAGACCCCGCGGACGGCTTCGGCCGAAGCGCCACCATAGCGGATCCGGAGATTGCCGACCTCGAGAATGGGCTTTTCCATCGGCTTACCTCCGGTTCATCTGCTTGGGATCGAGCGCATCGCGCAATCCATCGCCGAGCAAGTTGAACGCGAGGCTGACGGAGAGGATTGAGATGCCTGGGAAGGTGACGAGCCACCAACTGTCGAGCATGTAGCGGCGGCCGGTCGCGATCATCGCGCCCCATTCGGGCAGCGGCGGCTGGGCGCCGAGGCCGAGGAAGCCAAGGCCGGCGGCCGTGAGGATGACGGTCGCCATGTTGAGGGTCAGACGGATGAGGACCGAAGGCAGGCACATGGGCATGATCGATTTGACGATGATGCGCGCCGGCGAGGCCCCTTGCAGCCTGGCAGCGCATATATAGTCCGCCTTGCGGAAGGTCATGGCCTCGGCGCGGGCCAGTCGCGCGATCGGTGGCCAGGAGGTGAGCGCAATGGCGACAATGGCGTTGTTGAGGCTTGGGCCAAGGGCTGCGACGAAGGCGAGCGAGAGAATGAGGCTCGGAAACGACAGGAAAATGTCGGTGATGCGCATCATAACGGTGTCGACCTTGCCGCCGAGATAGCCGGCGGTCGTGCCGATGATGAGACCGATTGGACCGACGACAATCGACACGAGGAAGATGATCGTCAGCGTGATGCGAGCGCCCCAGACAAGGCGGCTGAAAATGTCGCGGCCAAGCTCATCGGTGCCGAAGAGATGTCCGTTGCCGGGCGGCTGCAGCGTCAGGGCGAGATCCTGTGCATAGGGGTCGTGGGTGGCGATCAGCGGCGCGAAGGCGGCGACCAGGATGAGCAGCGACAGCACGGCAAGACCGAAGGCTGACGTCGGGCCCTTCAAGAGGAACAGCACGATGTTCTTCAGGGCAAGGACCGGAGCCGGGAGACGAGAGGTGGTTTCGGTGCGGGTAGACATCAGCGTGTCCTCGGGTCGAAGAAGCGGTAGAGAACATCGGACAGGAGATTGAGCCCGATGAAGATGACGCCGACGATCAGCACGCAGGTCATGACGGCATTCATGTCGCCGGTGATGAGGTTGTTGGTGAGGTACTGGCCGAAGCCCGGCCAGGCAAAGACGGTCTCGATCAGGACGGCGCCTTCGAGCAGCGAACCGTAGGCAAGCGCGATGATGGTGACGAGCTGGACGCGGATATTGACGAATGCGTGCTGCCAGATCGTCTGGTTGCGCGAAAGCCCCTTCACTCTGGCAGTCGTTACGTACTCCTGGCCGAGTTGATCCAGCATGAAGCTGCGGGTCATGCGGGTGATGTAGGCGGAGGAGGAATAGCCAAGCAGGGCTGCCGGCAGGATGATATGGTTCACCGCCGACCAGAACACATCCATTTCGCCGGCGACCAGGCTGTCGATCAGCAGGAAGCCGGTGTGCTCCTCGACGAGACCGATGTAGAACTGGTCCATCCGCCCGCTCCCGCCGACTAGCCCGAGATGAGCATAGAAGACGATGAGAGCGATCATACCCGTCCAAAAAATCGGCATCGAATGGCCAAAAAGGCTGAAGACACGCACGACATGATCCGGCCAGCGGTCCTTGTTGACGGCGGCGAAGACGCCGAGCGGCACGCCGAGCCCCGCTCCGATGAGAATGGCGAAGGTCGCGAGCTCGATGGTCGCGGGCATAACATGCAGGATATCCCGGATGACCGGCTGGCCGGTCCGGATGGACGTTCCGAAATTGCCTGTAAAGACATCGCCGAGGTAATAGATGAACTGTTCCCAGAGCGGGCGGTCTAGGCCGAGCGAACGGTACACCTGCTCATAGGTCTCACGGGTCGCATCTTCGCCGACGATAGCGCGGACGGGATCGGCGGGCATAAGTCGGCCGATGAAAAAAGTCAGGAGCAGCAGGCCGAGCAGGGTGACCGCGATAGTCCCGACCTGCCCGGCCGCGCCGTAGAAGCGTATGCGACGGTGTGACATGATTCCTCCGTTTGTCATTCGCCGGATGGTGAGGCGGTACAGGCTCCCATCCTGTATGACAACTTAATCAAATCTGTCACAGGTTACTCTTGCTGTCAAGCCAATCCGCTTACAGGAAGTCATCTCTGCGAGGGGTAAAGCAGTCGATAAGCTCGCCGGACTCCAGGCATTGGCAGCCGTGCTCGGTGTCTCCTGGGATGACCAGACTGTCGCCCGCTTTCAGATCATGGGCTTTGCCACCGCGGTAAAAGCGGAACCGGCCATGTGCGACATAGGTGGATTGAACGTGTGGGTGGCGATGCAGCCTACCTTCGGCACCGCTTTCGAAGCGAAAGGATACGACCATCATCTCCGGCGATTCGGAAAGAACCTGCCGGGTAACACCGGTGTCGATCGAGAGTACAGGGAATGTAGGAAGGGTCATGGATGCCTCGTTGACGATGTATGACGCCATTAACATACATGCATTCATATCTGTATGACAAGCTATGACAGATTGATGTCTTCCGGGGGCAGTGTGCGGGAACGCAGCAGAACCTTGTAGCGATCGAGGCTGCCACGAAGATGGGCGCGCATCCGCTCTCGTGCCGCCTCAGCATTGCCTTCGATGATGGCATCGACGATCAGCGCGTGTTCTTCCTGAAGGTGGAGGTTGTAGTCTTTCGGGCGCGAGCCGGGTGCTGAACCCTGCAGCTCGCCGCGCGGGATGATGCCGGATCGGATCAGTTGGAGAAACTCGGGAAAGCGACGGTTCTGCGTTGCCTCTGCGATGGCCAGATGCAGCTCGAAATCGGCGTCGCGGGTGGAGCTCCCTGCCGCCAGGCATTCGCCGACATGGTGATGAGCCTCGAGGATCGCCTCGATCTGCGCGGCCGAACGGCGCGATGCCGCAAGTCCTGCCGACTCCACCTCAAAGACAGTTCTGAGTTCCAAGAGCTCGATGACCGAGGAAATCCGTTCAGTGGTCAGATCCTTGAACGGTTGTTTCTTGTCCTGTGACGTCTGGAGCGCGAAGATGCCGGCGCCCTTGCGCGCTTCGACCAAGCCGTCGGCACGAAGGATGGCGATCGCCTCACGCACCACGGTGCGGCTTACGGAATATTCCCTGGTCAGCGCGCTTTCGCTCGGAAGCCGATCTCCGGGCTGGAAAACGCCCCCGGTCAGGTCGCGGCGCAGGTTGGCGCTGATTTTGGCCGCCAGCGACGTGCCTCTGACGTGATTGTATTCGGCTTCCATGTTTGCTTCACCTGCATTGAACCTGTCTGGCATGTTATCGGTTATCTGTCCGAATGCAAGTGCAGGCTGTTTTCGGCAATGCTCAGCGAGGCGTTCGCAGCATGGAGCGGTAGCGCATCTGGCTGTTTTTCAGGTGAGCGCGCATGGCGGCGCGAGCCGCCGTGTCATCGCCATTCTGAATGGCAACGAGGATCGCTTCGTGTTCCTCCACGAGCCGCTCGATGTCCGTCGGGGGCAGAGCCGTCTCTTCACCGCTCTCGGTAACAGCCCGCCGAGGAATAAGTGTCGGGCCGAGCATCTGCAGGAATTCGCCGAAGCGGGGATTGTTGGTCGCCTGGGCAATTGCGAGATGGAAGGCGAAGTCGGCCTCGGCGCTCGGTCGGCCCTCGGCCGAACTCGTGCGGAAGGCATCGAGGGCTTCGACGATCTTTTCTTCCTGCCCCGGGGAGCGCCGCAGCGCGGCAAGGCCCGCGGCATCGCCTTCCACGGCCGTGCGAAGTTCGAGCATCTCGATCAGCGACGACACGCGCGCGAGGTCGACATTCTGAAACGGACGGCGTTCGGCCAGGGTAGGATCGAGAACAAAGACGCCCGCGCCTTGGCGCGGTTCCACCAACCCATCAGAACGAAGGGCCGCGATCGCCTCGCGCACGACCGTGCGGCTCACTCCGAATTCCTGCGTCAGTTGGGCTTCGGAGGGCAGCCGGTCGCCCGGCCTGTGATGCCCCTTGGAGATGCGCCCCCGAAGCGCATCTGCAACCTTGACCACCAGCGTCGTGGCTTGCAGGGGAGCAGTATCTTGGGCTGTAGCTTTCGTCATACACTTAGCCATTCGGTGCAAGAGGCGGTAATCCGCAGTTGGTTGTGGATACGCCATTGTCGGGCAATGGCGCAATCCGTTGCTAACTCGATTTGAGGTCCTCGCATTGCAGCACCTCCGGAATGTTCTGGTAGGCGACCGGCCTCAGGAACCTTCGGATCGAGAGGGTCTCGACAGATGTGGCGCCGAAGTTGGTGGATGCGGGGTACGGGCCGCCGTGCACCATGGCGTCGCAAACATTCGACCCCGGTCGGGTAGCCATTGGCCAGCACGCGACCTGCCTTGCGGTCAAGGATCGGTAGCAGCCTGCGCGCCAGTGGCGTGTCGGCTTCATCGAGATGCAGCGTGGCAGTGAGTTGACCGACAAAGCTCTTTGCGACGGCAAGCATCTCCTCGATCGTCTCGACCGTAACGATAAGACCGAGCGGGCCGAACACCTCTTTAACAAGCACGTGGTTGGAGAGCCAGTCCTTGGCGCAAACACGGAAAAGGTAGGGCGTGGCGTTGCGAAGATCACAGGCGGTGGCGAGCACCTCGCGCACGCCGGCACCCGCGGCGATGCGCACGCTTCATCGCGATAGGCTTTGGCCATACCGTTTGTCAGCATGACCTGCGGACCGACTTCGCCAAGTGGGGCGCGCCTCGCCTCGGCGAATGCGTCGGCGTGATCGGAAAGGATCACGGCGATGCCGGGATTGGTGCATAACTGGCCGACACCTATCGTCAGCGAGCCCGCCCATCCCCAGGCGATCTGAGCACCACGGGCCTTCGCTGCTTCCGGCAGGACGAAGATCGGGTTCACCGAACCCAGTTCGCCGAAGAAGGGAATGGGCTCGGGACGGGAGACGCAGAGATCGAAGAGCGCACAGCCGCCGGCCGAGAACCGGTAAAGCCGACCGCCTTGATGAGCTGGTGCGTGACCAGCCCAGTGCCGACATCTCGGCGGGCCCCCTGGATCAGCGAGAATACGCCCGGGTGCAGCCCGTGTTTCCTGATGGTGGCATCGGCGGCTTGCGCAGGAACGACGCTGCTGCGCGCTTCGACCTGGCCGCAGCGAAGAGCGGCTGACCCTGGTGAAGCGCCGGCCTCCCAACCTTTGCTCCGCGCCCAAAGGTCCCATGGTCGCTTTACGCCAACCACGGACATTTTCGCATCGCTCCAGCGGACATCTTGACCCCGACGAGCATATCATACAATAACGTTAACATATATGATATGTGGTCTACAATGTGATGGAGAAAATAATGCTGACCGTCGAAACAAGGCAGGCTGTCAATCCGGAATACGCCAAAACGCTCGATACGTCGGAGCTTCGTAAGCATTTCTTGGCGCAGGAGATGTTTAAGACCGGAGAGATCCGGCTGATCTACACCCACTATGACCGTTTCGTCATCGGCGGGGCGGTGCCCGGCGAGAAACCGCTGACACTGAACAAGGTGGAGGAAACAAAGTCCCCGTCATTCCTCGATCGCCGCGAAATGGGCATCGTCAACATCGGCGAGGCCGGATCGGTGACGGCCGGTGGGCAAGTCTACACGTTGAACCGCGGCGATGTGCTCTATCTCGGTGCTGGAACGGGTGAAGTGACCTTTGCGGGTGGCGGCCGCTTCTACATCACGTCCTGCCCCGCCCACCGTAGCCTGCCGGCGCGCCTTCTCACTGCTTCCGAAAGCAAGGAAGTGAAAATGGGCGCGTCGGAAACCTCCAACAAACGCACCATCAATCAGTTCATCCACCCGCTCGTGATGGAGAGTTGCCAGCTGGTTCTTGGCTACACAACGCTCGAGGATGGCTCCGTCTGGAACACCATCCCCTCGCATATCCATGACCGCCGCATGGAGGCCTATCTCTATTTCGGAATGGACGAAAAGTCACGGGTACTGCATCTGATGGGCGAGCCCCAGGAGACCCGTCACCTGTTCATCTCGAACGAGGAGGGTGCGCTTTCTCCGCCCTGGTCCATCCATTCCGGCGCCGGTATCGGCTCCTACACCTTCATCTGGGCCATGGCCGGAGACAACGTAGACTACACCGACATGGACTTCATTCAGCCGGAGGATCTCAAATGATAAATTATTTTTCGCTTCAAGGGCTTAATGCTCTGGTTACCGGCTCCAACACCGGCCTTGGTCAAGCGATTGCGGTTGGGCTCGCGGCTGCAGGAGCGGAGGTTCTCTGCGCTGCCCGTCGTCCGCCCGACGAGACGCTGGATCTGATCGCTAAGGCCGGCGGCAAGGCGAGTGGCCTTTCCCTCGACTTTACCGATCCCATGGCCGCGCGAGACATATTCCAGGATCAGGGCATCGACATCCTGGTCAACAACGCCGGCATCATTCGGCGCGCTGATGCGGTCGATTTTACCGAAGATGACTGGGATGCGGTGATCGATGTAAACCTGAAGGCGCTCTTCTTCACGACGCAGGCCTTCGCAAAGGCATTGCTGACCAAAGGGCGCCGGGGAAAGGTGGTCAACATCGCTTCGCTGCTTTCGCTCCAAGGCGGGATCCGCGTGGCTTCCTATACGGCGTCAAAACACGGCGTTGCTGGGCTCACCAAGCTGCTTGCGAACGAATGGGCGGCCAAGGGCATCAATGTCAACGCCGTTGCGCCAGGCTACATCAAAACCGAAAATACTGAGGCGCTTCGCGCCGACGCCGATCGCAACAGGGCGATCCTCGAGCGCATTCCGGCCAGTCGTTGGGGCCGGCCGGAAGACATCGCCGGTGCAGCAGTCTTCCTGTCTTCGGCGGCGGCCAACTACGTTCACGGCGCCATTCTCAACGTCGATGGCGGCTGGCTGGCGCGCTGAATCGCCAACCGCAATAGCTATCATAACTTGTATGGTGACTTGTTGACATATGTATGACATCTAGATAAGCGTGCGTCTAAAGCACATACAGAGGAATACTGAAATGAACCCTGAACAAATCAAAGCCGCTCTCGGCTCCGGTCTTCTCTCCTTCCCAGTCACGCATTTCGACGCGCAAGGGCGCTTTGCGCCGGAGAGCTACAAGGCCCATGTCGAATGGCTTGCCGGCTACAAGGCTCCGGTGCTTTTCGCAGCCGGCGGGACCGGGGAATTCTTCTCGCTGAAGCCGGATGAAATACCGGGCGTGGTCGCCGCGGCCAAGGAAGCGGCAGGCGAAACCGCCATCGTGTCGGGTTGCGGATACGGAACCGATATCGCCGTGGATATCGCCCGTTCGGTCGAGAAGGTCGGCGCCGACGGCATCCTGCTATTGCCGCACTACCTGATCGATGCGCCTCAGGACGGTCTCTATGCTCATATCAAGAAAGTCTGCCAGTCGGTGGGTATCGGTGTCATGGTCTACAACCGTGACAATTCCGTGCTGCAGGCCGATACGCTTGCCCGGCTTTGCGACGAATGCCCGAACCTGATCGGCTTCAAGGACGGCACGGGCGACATCGGCCTGCTGCGCCAGGTCACCGCAAAGATGGGCGATCGCCTGATGTATCTGGGCGGCATGCCCACGGCCGAGATCTTCGCCGAGGCCTATCTCGGTGCCGGCGTCACCACCTATTCCTCCGCGGTCTTCAACTTCGTGCCGGGTCTTGCCAACGAGTTCTACGTGGCACTTCGCGCCGGCAACCGCACCACCTGCGAGCGCATCCTGATAGATTTCTTCTATCCGTTTATGGCCATCCGCAATCGGGTCAAGGGCTACGCCGTCTCGGCAATCAAGGCGGGTGTGCGGCTGCAGGGCTTCGACGCCGGCCCGGTGCGCGCACCGCTCGTGGATCTGACGGATGAGGAGCTCGTGATGCTCGACAACCTCATCGGTTCGCAGAAACGCAGGGTCTGACACGACGAATTCCGGAGAAACGCATGAAGATAAGGTCCGTTCGCACGCATCTCCTGGAACACCGGCTCGGCACGCCGTTCGAAAGCGCCTCGATGCGCTTTGACCGGCGTTCCCATGTCCTGGTGGAGATCGAATGCGAGGACGGAACGACCGGCTGGGGCGATTGTCTCGGCCCCGCCAAGCCCAATGCGGCGGTGGTCGCAGCCTATTCCAACTGGCTGATTGGTCAGGACCCTCGCCAGACCGAGAAGATCTGGGCGGTGCTCTACAACGCATTGCGCGATCAGGGACAGCGCGGTGATGTCAGGTTAAGTCTGAGAAGCCAAAGCCTGGTGGATGCCGGACTTCAGGCGATAACAGCGGTGACGGACTTCCAGTGAGCAAACGCGCTTATCCAGGTTCAGGTGCAGTGCAAGCGCGCTGCGTTTTGTCCGAGGCGGCACGAAGAGATTGCGGACCGCGGAGAAAGCTGAGAGGAACCGTTGAAGGCTTCCAGTAGATCGAAATGTTTGCATCACCCGCTCCCGTTTTCGCAGCGGCAGATGCGAGTTTTCCGCTCGATTGTTCAACCCTTTGTGAGAACGGTGCTCGAGGGTTGGCATGATCTGGCGCTTTGCGGCGGCGTAAGATGGCAGCTTGTCGGTAATCATCCGCATTGGCGCAACGCCCTGTTTTTTCAGCAGACGAACAAGCAAGCGTTTGGCAGCCTTTGGTATTGCGGCGGTTCTGAACGATTTCGTCGAGCACATAGCCATCCTGATCGACGGCACGCCAGAGCCAGTGTTTCCTGCCGGCGATGGCGATGACGACTTCGTCCAGGTGCCAAATGTCGCTTGAGCTTGGCTGTTTCCTGCGCAGACGACGAGCATAGTCCGGACCAAACTTCTTGGCCCAACACCGGATCGTCTCGTAAGAAACAATGATCCCGCGCTCCAGCAGCATTTCCTCGACCAGACGCAGGCTGAGGGGAAACCGGAAATAGAGCCAAACCGCATGGGCAACGAGGGCCGGTGGAAAGCGGTGACGTCTATAACTGACGGGCGATCGGGTCATGCTCCCCGGATATCAGGCCGATAGCCGCGAACCGATTAGCCGCCGACGTCAATTCGATGCAACGTCCTCCAGCTCTCTGGTGCTCTCGGGAAGCAATGGCTCCATGCTCGCCAAAACGACCATATTTTGCCGCTTTTCATGCCGTGCGATTTCTTTTTTAGAACATAAAGATAGCCGTCTCGCGACGCAATCTTTTTGCCGGTGTTTTCGCCGGTCAGCGATGAGCCTGATTGCAATGAACGATTTACGGAGGGTCTCGGCGGTCCCGACCGTCGAACTTGCTTCCGTGCCGACTGCCTTCGGCATGTTACTCCCCCTGCGCCGAACACACATGCGCCCTGTACGCGCCCTCACCGTGGAAAAGATGATGCTAATCGTTGCAGCCTGATGTCACGGTCCTGTATCGGCGCGGCAATCGCACGTCGCAGCATTGCCAGAGCTGGCCGCCGTCCAATGCTTGCTCCACGATGCTGCGTCGGAATCACAAACCGATGGGCACAAGTGTGCAGCCTCCTCATCGGAAGCTATCATGCCAGCCGGTGCGCGAAAACTATCCGGAATTTCCACCAATACGACTGCCGAAAGTCGCTTCCGAGCCCTCGTCCAGATGCCAGATGTCACCGAGCCTGCGGGCTGATCGCTCCCGAATATCGTGGGCGAAATGCCTGCCGAACTTCTCCGCCCAGAGCCGCACGGTCTGGTGAGAGACGTTGACGCCACGCGCTGCCAGCATATCTTCGACCATGCGCGGATTCAGCCGAAACCGGACATAGAGCCAAACGGCGTGAGTAGTCGCGTCGGCTGGAAATCACTGGTGACGATAAAGAGGAGCGCGGGTAAGTCTGCTCATACCGCCAGATCCGCAGTTGCCATTCCAGATAGCCCTCAGCTTAAAGGTCGTTTAGCCCTGAGAAGATCTCGGCGATATCCCTCTCTTTGACGCTATCTCCGACATACCAGCTCAACGTGTCATAGAAGCCGAGGAAGGAGCCCTTCGTCTTTGCAAGAAGTGCGGCCGCTTCTGCGCCGGAGATCGAAAGCGTGGTGACGAAGAAATCGACGAGAGCGGCCTCCGCTTTCGGGTGGGCAAAGACGAGCGCCGTTGGAGAATTGGGCGAAACTGTCGGCGGCACGCGAGCTCCCGGGCTGCAGGGCAGAGTGACTGACCTGCGGATATCGCGAGAGGATGCCGCAGCTTCGATTACGAATGCTTCAGCATCGAGAACCCATGCCGAACGCAACGTGTCAAAGTACTGGAAGTCGCGCTCCACCAAGGTAAGAGTCACCGTCTTCGCTTCGCCCGGCTCCAGATGCAGCTTGGCGAAGCATTTGAGTTCGCGGATCGGCCGTTTGAGGCCCGGCTTTACTGGACGTACATATAGCTGCACGACTTCCTTGCCAGCGACTGTGCCCGTGTTACGGATGACGACGTTTGCGGTGCACCCGGCACCGGGCGCGATCTCTCGCGTACTGAGCTCGATATCCTCATAGGAGAATGTCGTGTAGCTGAGGCCGTACCCGAACGGAAAGGCCGGGGCGACGGACTTGAGATCGTAGAAGCGATAGCCGACAAAGGCACCCTCGCTATAGAGATGGCGCCCGTGCTCGCCCGGATAGGTGTGCCAGCCAGGAATGTCCTCCATCCGCACAGGCATAGTGGCGGAGAGCTTGCCGCAGGGGTTCTGCTCGCCGAACAGAATGCGGGCGATTGCTTCGCCGCCGCCCTGCCCGGCATAGAAGCTGGCAAGCACGGCATCGACATCCTCGAGCCACGGCATCTCAACTGTATCCGGCATCGAGAGCACAACGATGACCTTGCGACCGGATGCAGCCAGCGCATGAATGAGGGCATCGTGGCTGGCGGCCAGCTTCAGTGTGTCGCGGTCGTTGCCCTCACCGTGCCGGCTCTTCTCGTTTTCGGCAAATACCAGCGTGGCATCGGCCTTTGATGCCGCTTCGACAATCGCCTCGATGGACGCCTGCATATCGGCCTCTGCGGCAGAGGAGAATGGCAGATGCTGCACCTTGAAATCGGCGCCCGCCCGCGCGGCAATGTGAACGAAGGGGCAGTCGACGCGATAAGGATTGGTCGTGGCCGAACCTGAACCCTGGATCACGGGGATGACAGCGCCATCACCAACAACGAGGAGCCGGCCAAGGCTGCCTGGATCGAGCGGCAGCGTCCGGCCTTCGTTGCGGAGCAACACAATCGATTCCGCTGCGATCTCCCGCGACAGGGCGTGGTGCTCGTCGAGATCCGCCGCCATGTCGCGTCGCTCATGCATCTTGCATTTGCGCACCAGCGCCAGAACCTTCGCGCAGGCGGCATCGACCACCTCGGGTGCCACATCACCGGCCTCGACCGCAGCCCGCAGGCGCGCCTTGCGCGGCTGGCTTTCCGGCATGTCGAGATCGGTCCCGGCAGTGAGCGCCGCACTACGGTCCTTGATCGCGTGCCAGTCAGACACGACAAGCCCGTCATAGCCCCATTCTTGGCGCAACACGCTGCTGAGCAACCAGTGATTTTCGGCAGCCTGAATGCCGTTCAGTGGGTTGTAGGCACTCATGACGGTCCAGGGCGCGCTCTTTTCGATCGCTCGCTCAAATCCCGCCAAATAGATCTCGCGCAAAGTTCGCTCATCGACATCGGAACTGGTCGTTGTGCGCTCGATCTCGGAGTTGTTGCAGGCAAAATGCTTCAACGAAGCGCCGACGCCATTATCTTGCAAGCCCGAGATGACAGCCGCGGCAATATCCCCGCTGATGACGGGGTCCTCGGAGTAATATTCGTAGGCGCGGCCGGCCAACGGGGTGCGACGGATATTGATGCCCGGTCCGAGCAGGACATGGACGCCGAAATTCTGGCATTCCGCCGCCAGCGCTGCCCCCATCCGATAGGCCAGATCGACGTCCCAGGAACAGCCAAGTAGGTTTCCATTCGGAAAGCAGGTTGCAGGGCGGGTCGTTCCAAACATACCCCCTGACGCATCGGCCTGTTGATCGACAAGCTCAAGAAACGCCTGCAGGCTGTCTTCATCGCTGTCGCCAGCGTCGATCTGGGTCGTCGAGTAGCGGACACCATAGGCGCCATCCGTCATGACAACAGATGGA
This sequence comes from Rhizobium sp. P1_C7, assembly GCF_056406295.1. Classification (NCBI taxonomy): domain Bacteria; kingdom Pseudomonadati; phylum Pseudomonadota; class Alphaproteobacteria; order Hyphomicrobiales; family Rhizobiaceae; genus Rhizobium; species Rhizobium sp. P1_C7. Next base: position 202,253 of record NZ_JBFUAL010000011.1, on the reverse strand, counting down.
ATACCCAGCCTTTCGATCGGTGCCGTCTTCCACAACCCTCGACCGCTGAGGAGATCGACTTTTTCGCCAACCGTCATCTGGCCGACAAGCGACTGGATTTCGTCTTCGCTGGGCTGAAACATTGATAAACTCTCAATTCTTGGCAGCAGGCGTGTTTTGTTCAGCAGATCTTCTGCAGGAGCTCCATCAACATCATCCGCTCGGCAAGGGTCAACGTGCTCAGCGTTTCCTGCGAGATCTCGAGCGCGATCGACAGATTGCGCGCGACCGTCGCCTCACCCTCGGCGGTCAGCGTCAGAACAAGACGCCGCGCATCGGCTGCATCCGGCGCAGTGTGAACCAGCCCGCGCTTGACGAGCCGGTCAACGACGCCCTTGATGGTCGCCATGTCCATGGCCGTCTCCCGTCCAAGATTGCCCTGAGAACAGGGCTGCAGATCCTTGAGCCTTACGAGCGCTGCCCACTGGGTGGTGGTCAGCTTCTCGGCCATCAGGCTTCCAAAGATCGCCACGTGGCGCTGGTTGGCCTGGCGCAGATAAAACCCGATCTGTTCGCCAAGCGTATACTCGGCCTGCTGGCCGTATGCGTCGGTCGCAGGTGAAGACGTTGCCTTTTGCAAACCGGCTTTCTCTTTGAACGGAACGTCCATGGGATCTCTCAAATCTATCTGTCCGTCTTCAAAACCGGCAACAGTGTTGCCGGATTCATGCTTGCCAAAGCTTCAGGATGGCTTCCGTCGACAGAATTTCAATCTGCTCGGAAAGCCTTGGCGCCAAATTCTCGACAACGGCTGCATGCGCCTTCATGTCGCCGCTTGCCAGCGCGTCTTCTGCCAGAATGACACGGTAACCGGCATCGACGGCGTCGAGAACACTGGCGTAGACGCAGACATCGGTTTCGACGCCCGAGACGATCAGCGTATCGATGCCTGTTGCCTGCAACCGTTCCGCAAAGCCAGGCGAGCCGAAGACCGAGTAGGTCTCTTTGTCGACGACGGAGCCCGGTCCGGCAATCGCGGCAAGTGGAGCAACAAGATCGAGCATGGCCGCGTCGAGTTCATCCAGTGTCACCGATGACCAGCGGCGGTAGTAATTCTTCCAGCGGCCCTCCGCGCTTTCGGCGCTCTGTGGAACGACGAACCGGGCAAAGACGGTTTCGGACGGCCGCGCCCGGCAGAGTGCCAAGACGTTTGGAAGGATTTGGGCAATCGCCGGCGTATGCCACGCCGTCTCTTCGGCGAACAGACGTTGCATGTCGATGACGACATGCAACGTGTTTTTTGACAACGGCGCGGCTGTCACGGTCAGTCTGCCACCGGAACGCTGTGTTCCGGGGACCAGCTCAAGGTGATGGTGTCGCCGTCGTTCAGGACCTTGCCGTCGCGGTTCTGCGCGAACAGCTTCAGCGGCAGTCCGTCGGCTGTCTCCAGCAGGTAGGATAGGACAGGGCCGGCATAGATGACCGTTGTGATGCGCGCAGTCAGGCTGTTGCCATCCACCGGGGCCGATACGATCGACATCTTTTCCGGACGAACCGCCAGTGTCACCTTGGAACCATTGGCGGGCAGCGTCCCGGTGGTCTTGATTGCGGTGCCATCACTCAGGCGAACGGCGCCATTGTCGACGGCACCGGTCAGGAAGTTGGAATCGCCTAGGAATTCGGCAGCAAAGCGGGTCAGTGGCCGCTCATAGACTGTCTCGGGCTCACCGATTTGGACGATGCGGCCCTTGTCCAGGATGGCAACCTTGTCGGAAAGCGTCAGCGCTTCTTCCTGGTCATGCGTCACGAAGATCGTCGTCAGACCGCTTTCGCGCTGAATGCGCAGCAGTTCGACCTGCATCTCCTGGCGAAGACGCCGATCAAGCGCCGACAGCGGCTCGTCGAGTAGCAGCACGCTCGGCTTGATGACGATGGCGCGCGCCAACGCGACGCGCTGTTGCTGGCCACCGGAAAGCTGCTTGGGCGTACGATCGCCAAACCCGGGAAGTCGCACCATGTCAAGCGCGCGATCGACTTCCTTGCGAGCGGCAGCACCCTTGATGCCACGGCGTTCCAGGCCAAAGGCAACGTTCTGGGCGATCGTCATGTGCGGAAACAGCGCATAAGACTGGAACATCATGCCGATGTTGCGACCCCAGACCGGGATGTCGGTCACGTCCTTGTTGCCGATGGTGACGGCGCCCTGATCCGGCTTGATGAAGCCTGCGATGATGCGCAGAAGCGTGGTCTTGCCCGAGCCGGAGGGTCCGAGAAGGCTTGTGAAGGAGCCTTCTGGAAATTCGGTGGTGATGTCGGCGAGGACGGGCGTGGTGCCATAGGTCTTGGCGACGGAATTGACTTTAACGTTTGTCACTGGTGTCTCCGGGCTTGGCGAAGCGCGCAAAAATCAGGATGATCGTCATCGAGCCGAGCAGAAGCACGGTCGAGATCGCATTGATTTCAGGGGTGAAGCCCTTGCGGATCGAGGAGTAGATCTGCACCGGCAACGTGGTGTAGCCGGGCGTTGCGAGAAAGTAGGAAATGACGAACTGGTCGAGCGATACGGCGAAGGCGAACAACGCAGCGCCAAGGATACTCGGATAAAGTAGCGGCAGCGTCACCGAGAAGAACGCATGGACCGGTGTGGAACCAAGGCTCATCGCGGCTTCTTCAAGATCGGCGCGAATGGTCCGGAATCCGGTACCGACCACCAGAACCACATAAGGGATGGCCAGGGCCACGTGCCCGATCAGCAGGGCATGCATGCCGCGCCCGATGCCACTCCAGTAGAAGAAGATCAGCATTGCCGTGCCGGTGATCAGCCACGGAATGGCGATCGGCGGCAGAAGCATCAGTTGCAGCAGGCTCTTGCCCCGGAATGTCCGGCGCGACAGCGCCACCGACGCCATGGTGCCCAGTGCCGTCGCCAGCACCGCCGTGATCGTGGCGATGATGATGCTGTTCAGGCCCGCCGTCAGAAGCACGGTGTTGCTCCACAGCGCCTGATACCATTGCAGCGAGAAGCTGAACGGCAGTTCGTAGAGCGGCGATGCGTTGAAGCCCATCGCCATCATGACCAGAATGGGCGTGTAGAGGAAGATCAGGATCGCGATGAGATAGATACGTCCAAGCGGCTTCATGATCTTCTCCTCAAGCTGTCGTGCCACGGCGCAGAACGCCGGAGAAGGTTGCAAAGATGGCGAGCACGACGGCCAGCAGCGTAAAGGACAATGATGCGCCAAGCGGCCAGTTGAAGGCCTGCGTGAACTGGTCCTCGATCACCGTCCCCATGGTGACGCCGACGCGGCCCCCGAGGATGCGCGGCTCCATGAACGAACCGATAACGGGGATGAAGATCAGGACGGAGCCGGAGATCAGGCCAGGAGCCGCAAGCGGCACCAAAATCTTGAACAGAATGGTCCACCAGCGTGCACCGAGACTTGCCGCAGCCTCGATGATCGCATCGTCGATGGCCACCAGCGCGATGTAACAGGTCAGGATCATGTAGGGCAGATAGCCGTGCACAAGACCGACCACGATTGCATAGCGCGTGTAGAGAAAGCCGATCGATCCGGCCTCGGGCGCGATCATGTGCAGGAGATTGTCGAGGAAACCGTTTTCCCGAAGCACCATCGTCCACGAGAAGACGCGCACCAGACCATTGGTCCAGAAAGGCAGAAGGATCAGGATCAGCAGCATTTCGCGCGACTTGCCGAAGGTCGATCGAACAAGCGCGACGGCGGCCAGGAAGCCGAGTACGGCGCAAAAGAGCGTTGTCCACAATCCGATCAGCAGCGACGTTATTCCAATACCGACGAGATAAGGCTGATCGATGAAGGCGCGGTACTGCTTCAGCGTAAAGACGACCGGGGCCTTGCCCATCGGTGTCGCCGACATGAAGCTGAACACGAACATGGTCAAAAGCGGCAGGAAGACTGCAAGCGTCAACCAAGCATAAGTTGGCAGCAGTAAAGCTGTCGTCGAAACCCATGACGGGAGCGCGCGCCGACTGCGCGGACCCGAAGGTCCGCGCTCTGACGCTAATGTCAGTTGATCATTCTGCATAGAAGGCTTTCACTTCCTGCCATACGTTGTTGAAGGCTTCGCGGCGATCGTCCGGCAGAGCCGACATGATGCCCATCGTCTTCAGGTATTCAGGCTTGTGGACCAACCGGCTCAGATCGTCGGCCGGCAGCGCTGACAGTGCGGCCGAGTTCGACGAAGCCGGTGCGCCGACCTTCGTCGCCCACTCGACGTAGAAAGCCGGATCGATCATCCAGTTGGCGAAAGCGAGTGCGCCTTCGGCATTCGGAGCAGACGCCGGGATACCGAGGCCGTCGACCCAGCCAATTCCACCTTCCTTGGGAACGACGAACTGAACCGGGAGCTTCGAGTTGCGCTTGGAGCGTACCGAGCCGCCAGACCAGAAGAGCGACAGATCGAATTCCTTGGCAGCAAACGACTTGTTCCACTGATCTTCCGTGGACCAGAGCAGCTTGACGTTCGGCTTGATCGACTTCAGAGCGGCCGTAACAGCGGCCAGATCCTTCGGGTCGTTGATGTCCTGTCCGCTCATCAACGCGCCGACGCCGACGTTGATGATGGCATCATCGTCCATGGCAACGCGACCCTTGTAGGCAGGATCGGCCAGAACGGCATAGCTGTCTGGAACCGGCATGCCTTCGCGGATGGCGAGCGAGGTCATGCCCCAGACCCACGGAACTGCGAAGCCCTTGCCGTCCTTACTGAAATTAGGGTTGGAGCGCAGGTTCTCGTCGACCGTCGCGGCATTCGGAACCTTGCTGAAATCGATCGGTTGCAGCAGGTCTTCGGCAACAGCCTGGGCGCAACGTGCGGCGTTGAGAACGACGAGATCGTATGCGCCCGGATTGGTGCGCAGCTTGGTCAGCATTTCTGATTCCGAGCTATAGTAGTCGTGAACGACTGCAATGCCGGTCTTCTCGGTGAAAGCCTTGACGGACCAGGCCTCATCCGTGCCGTAGCCCTGCCAGTTCAGAACCGTAATGGTGCCTGCCGAAAAGGCCTTGCGCGGGAGGCTGGAGAAGCTGACGCCTGCAACAAGCGCTGCGGACATCAACTTCATCGTGTTGCGTCTGGTGAGTTCAGTCATTGTGGCACCCTCTTGAACATACACAGTTATGGACGATCGTGACCGCAGTCAGCGACCTCAACGGATCGGCTAGGCCGAAAACAGAAGACGTGCTTGGCGCACATCAAATCGTTTGTATGCAAACTATAATCAGAGGAAAGCGCATAATCGGAGCCCCATTTTTCGAGCACGCGAAAGCATGCGCCGCACAACAGCGGAACACAATAGCGCGACAGGAAACGGCGTCAGCTTCGGTAATAGGCTACCCTAGATCATAAGATCGTCGGCAAGCCTTCAGTTCAAACCCTCTGATTTTAGCATCAGTCTTTTATTTTTTATTTGTACACAAACTATCGATGAGGAATTGACTTGTGTCAAGCGCTACCTTGCCTCAGCAAGGCTTCGCAGGGGAAAAATAGACGTCGAGCGCTCGGTGCTGCGCGCTTTCGGCAATCACAAGGCGTATGCCGTCCGCGCTTGCAACATATCCGACCTCCTGTCCGTCCAGACGGGCGGCGAAGACACTGCCAACACTCACGCCCGGCAACTCTATGTGCCCAGTTTCGGCAACCGGCGCGACAGTACAGGAGAGCCGCCCTTCGGCGATAACGATGTGCGACAGCGTGGTTTGCAAGTCCGTGTTCAGCACAGGACGGCCGTTGAGCGTCATGATAAGAGCTCCAGCCTCCACCGACAGATGCAAGGTCCCCGATGGGGACACCATGGGCCCGAGCGCCACGTCCTGGCCGGTGTTGCGGACCGTCCAACCCGTCCAGGGATCGAACTCGACGATTTCGCCGGCTGCCATCAGAGGCAGCATGGCGGCCCAGATATAGAACGGGTCGGTGTCGCCCTGATCCATCGCCTCTCCGGTGACGGCATTGTAGTTTTCAGAGGCGATGCGATCCTCGCGCCAGTTTTTCATGAACAGAGCATAGCTCTGGCTGGCGAGCTTGCTCGCTTCAGCAACAAAGCCGTAACGACGCAGGCCGAGCCAGACCATGTAGTTGACGTTTGGCCAGATGCGTCCGCGCCAGTAGACGTTGTCGGCAAATGCCGGATCGTCACGCGTCGCATTCGGCAGGACAAACTCACCGCCGAAGGTGCTTTCGTCGCTGAGGTGTTCAAGCAGGCGTGCGGCCTGCACCGGTGTCGCCGCACCGCACAGCAGCGGATAAAAGCTGGTCGGCGACAAGGACCGCACGAAACCGCCACGACGCTGACGATTGGCGAAGATACCACGGCTTTCGTCCCACAGTGTTTGCGAGATCAGCGTGCGGCTGCGCTCGGCGAGCGCTGCGAATTCGCGCGCGTCATCATGCTTGCCGAGCACTGCGGCCATTTTCGACAGCATTTCGGCGTCAAGGGCCGCGGCGCAGTTTAGACCCAGGTCGAAGGTTGAAAGGGTACGGGTTACGGGATCGTAGATCGCCTCGTCATGGGTTGCGGAATTGTCCATGCCGGTCTCGTTGCGCGCACCAAAGGCCGTGCCCTTGTAGAGGCCTTCGCCAACATCCGATGTGCCGCAGGAGAGCAGACCAGAGCCGTCAGGATCGCGATGTTCCTGCCACCAGCGCCGATTGCGTACCAGCGCATCATAGCTCGCCTGGATCATAGATCGTTCGCCGGTTCGCTGGTAGAGCTGCCATACAACGAGCGCGCCGAACGGCAGCTGGGTGCGATCGACCCATGCATCGTTGGATGTAACGATGCAAGCGATGTTGCCCTGCGGCGTAGCGCCCGCCATTGCTGTAGCCATGTTTTCGCGCGCCAGATCCGCGTCGAATACGCCCGCAAGAAGGGCGGCGAAAATCTGGTCGTTGAACCAGACGGCGAATTTCCCGAGATTCCAGATCCGTGTCACCGCCGTATAGGAGCGCGCGTTGGTTTCGTCCCAGATGGTGTTCCAGGCGACCACGTCACGCATCGCATCGAGCGCGCCTTCGAAAACACCGGTCTGCGCGTCAGCCATATCCGCAGGCACTCCAGCGGCAAGGCAGGCCTTGGCCTTGGCAATCGCAAGCTCTGCGCTATCTGCGACGCCTGCGGCATAGGCGCCCTTGCGCATCATCTCGAGATTGAAGCGCAACGCGACAACGGGTGCCTCGTTCATCCGGGTGGCGGTGTAGAAGTAGCCGTTTTCCTCGAAGTCCTTCCGTAGCGCATCGATCGTCGCATGGCCCGTCACATGCACCGGCGCCTCGGCGGTCGCGACCGCCACGAACCGGGTGCCTATCTTCAAAAGCGTGATGTTCTGCCCGACATCGTGGACCGCGACCTCCCCGCCGTCAGAAGAGATTGCCAACGTCAGCCAGAAGCGCAGTCCCCATTCGCTGCACACCTTGCCGTTCCAGCTGCCGCGAATGGCGAAGGGATCCGTCTTCGTCGTCGAGAAAGCGACGGTCGTGCCACTGTGATCGGTTTCCAGTTCGATCAGCGATCCGTCGATCGCATGGCGTCCCAGGCGAACCGTGTCGCGCCGGGGTTCAATGGCGGAGGTCGTCTTGCTGCGGGTCGAGTACAGGATCGGCGTGATCCGCACGCCGAGGGGGAGGAAAACCATTTCGGCCGGCCGGTTGGACCAGCTGTTCCAGGCACGCATCAGGGGTATTGTCGAATGTTGTAGCATGGCTAGGTGCTTCCGGTCAGTGTGTCAGCGGGATGAGTTTCGGTGCTGCGGACAGTCCGCTCTTGTCTGAGGTGTCACCCAGATAGGGCGTGTTGGCGTAATAGCGATTTGCCGCCGTGTTGGCGACGCGCAGTTCCAGCGAATGGATGCCAGGAAGCAACCGCCCCAACGCAAAGCGATAAGGCCGCCAGCCGCGGCGATCGATGTGCCGGCCATCGATCCAGGTGGCGACCACTGTATTGACGTCAGGCAGCTCGAGGACCCACTCGGCCTCGTCGCCGATTTCGAGCGTCAGCCGGTAGATGCCAGTGCCGGAGAAACTTGCAAAGCCCTGCTTTTCCCACCCGACCTCGACCGAGATCGGCAGGAATTGCGCATCAGTCCCCGGCGCAAAACTCCATCCATCGACAAGCGATATGGCGTAAGCTGCGTCCAGCAGCGGCTGATCTTCAAGGCAACCCTCGCTGATGGCCTGCTGCGCCGTCTCGCGCAGTCGAATGCAGCGCACCTCCTGCGCTGCGAGCGTGACCGTCAAGCGGGTGAACGCGGATGCTTCCTGCACCGTGCCTGCCGCAGCGGACCAGACCTCGCAGTCGAAACCGGCGCCGAAAGAAATCTCGCTGGTGATTGATGCTGCGCCATCGTTGAACAGAACAATCCGCCACCAGCCGCCGGCTTCGTATCCGACCCATTGCCAAGCCCGATCCGGCGATTGGCAGGCAATCTGCGGACCGGATGACCGCAGCGACGACAAGAGTGCGGTGATATCTCGGCTCTCGGGCATGCGATCGATATGCATCGAGTCCACCGCGCTCACCACATCTTCGCCATCGCAAACGATGGACAGGCGATCTCCGGACGACCAGACAACCCCGCCAGCGGCCTTGAAGGCGTCGAGTGTGCGCAACGTCCTTGCCGTCTCCAACACGGTGACTGAAGGCAGGAGCACTGCATCGAAGCAGAGCCCGCATATCAGCAGTCGGCTGTTCTCTACCCTTGCGCCGGCGAGATCGGCTTCGCTGACGAACATGAAGTCGCAGCCTTCAGCCAGAAGCCCTTCGCACCACGCGCCGATGTGGGCGGCATGGCTGTGGCGCGGACCTTCCGCAAAGGCGGTATGAAGCGGATAGAGGATCGCAACCGGCGTGCGCGGGGTGGCCGGTTCGATAAAGGCGGTTATGCGCGCACTCTCCTTTGCAAACAGATCGTGGTAGCTCCACCACGGTTCGAAATTGATGCCCGGCCCAAAATCGAATCGCGGATTGGCAAAGGGCGTCGGATCGTCGTCGTGACCGTCGGTCTGGTAGACGCCGTGCCAGAGAAACTGCCGGGCGCCGAGGCAGTAAAGCCGGATCGCCTGCGCCCGCATTGTCTCCAGCGTCAGCTCCCATTGCCCGGCAGCGCGCACCGGCGTCCGCTCCGCACTGGCATAGGTTTCGACGATGCAGCGGCTGCGGCCATTCGAGCGGGCAACGGAATCGCCGAGCTTCGGCGCGAGCTGGGCAACGAAATTGTTGGAATCGACTGCCGTTCCATGCCTGAAAGCGTCGATGCCGAAGAAGTCCACGGCGAGCGCAACTCTGGGATCGATGCTGGTAAAGCCCCCGTTCAAGGACCACGAGCTGATATGCGGCAAGATCTCGTGTCCGGTCAGTGCAATGCCCTTGCCCTCGGCCCATCTGCGCAACGTGCCCGAGAAGGCTTCGTTCATCAACGCCGAATAGCCGGCATAGAATTGGGCGCGCAGCCGCAATGTCCCAGGGCCGACATCGCACAATAATGCCAATAGCGCCTTGGCGAAGGGTTGACCCGTGCTGCCCAAAACGGCGTCCGGCAGGGTCGTCGCAAACAGCAGACTATTGCCGAGGTCGCCCGAGATCTGGTCCCACTTGTAAAAACCTGCCGCCGGCTGGTCATAGAACACGAAACCCACGGGATCAGGCACGAGATCGCCGAGCGCCCGGACAAGCGGATCAAGTCCGACCTCGACGAACCGTTGTGTCGCTTCCGGCAGGAGATAGTTGATCAGCCGGGACGTGGTGGAACGCGCGCTGACAAACACCGTCAACGCCTGGCCATCGTCTGGCTCGCCATCGAATGCGTAGGCGCAGGACACGCCGTTGCTCGTAACGACCGATGTCCGTGCCGTCACATCGACGACCTGATCGAGATCGTCGATGCCGTTGGACGCATGCAAGAGCGCGGCCTCGACTGTCCATTCGCACCACTCGACCGCGCTTTCTTCATACTGCCACTCGACGATGTCGGCGCCCATCGTCTGCGTGAACGGCGGGTGGATGCCGCTGATCCCACCCCGCGCTTGCTGCGACGATGACCAGAACAGGTGGCGTTCGCGTAACGCATCGCAGCCGGCAACCGTGCGTCCTCCGGCGTGACCGCTGATCCAGTTGTAATCGTCGTAGATCCCAAGCTTTAGCCCGAGCTTGAAAGCACGCTCGGCCGCAACGCGATAGGCTTCAAGATAGGCGGGCGACAGATACTCATCCCGGGACATCGCAAGACGGGACTGGATCAGGATCGTGCCAATTCCCTTCAGCTTGAAATCGGCGAGCTGGGCGTGGCAGACCTCTATGGTCGGGATGGAATGCCAGAACCAGTAGGCCGATGGCCGAAACCCGGCTGTCGGGTTTTCGAACAGACCGCGGTGGTCGATATCCTGTCCGGCTGGGATCTGGTCCAACTCGTCTGCTCCCCTCAGTGGCTTGATCGCGTCACACGCTGCATGGCATTTGTCATTTCCGTCCAGGCCGACTTGTCAGGAGCAAAGCGAGCCCTGAGATAGGCCGCCAGATCCTTGATCTGACCGTCGTTCAGCGTCTCGCGAAAGGCCGGCATCGACATCACCTCGGGGGCTTCCCGGCCAGTGGTTTGCGCAAGGATTGCCGGCGCCTCGACACCGTTCAGGATCGCCTGGATGAGATTGTCGGGTGTCTGCGCATGCAGGTTGCTGTTGAGCGCCAGCGACGACAGGATCGTATTTCCGGTATGGCAGGTTGCACAAGCGCCGTTGAACAGACGCTCGCCTCTCGGCGAAACCCGTGCGGCTGAGGCCTTTGCCGCTTCGCTCGCCGCAACGGCTGCTTCACGCTGCGCAGTGCCATCGGACGGTGTATCGTTCAGGCTGGCGAGATAGGCCGCCATGGCGCGAATATCGGTGTCCGGCAGCGGCTGCATCACATCGACAACATGCGCCATCGGGCCTGCAGCGCTGCCATGATCGCGCGAATGCCCGGTGCGCAGATAATCGTAGAACGCATCGGCGGTCCAGCTGACCGGACCCTTGGCGAAGGCATTGAGAGCCGGCGCTTCCCAGCCATCGGCAAAGCCGCCGGAGAGACGGGCGCTACCGGTCCTTTCGGCGCCAAGCACGTTTCGGTCGGTGTGGCAGGCCGAACAGTGACCGAGCGTCTCCACGAGATAGGCGCCTCTGTTCCACTGCGCATCGCGGGTCTGAACGTATTTGAACGGCTCCGCTTTCAGGAAGAGCGCGTTCCAGCCTGCCATCATCGCGCGGATGCTGTAGGGGAACTTGAGTTTCGTCTTCGGCGCCTTTTCGGCAACGGGCATCTGCGTCATCATGTAGGCGTAGAGCGCTTGAAGATCGGCCTCCTCGGCGCCCGCAAAAGAGGTGTAGGGATGGGCGGGATACAGGTGATGGCCGTCGCGGCTCACGCCCTCACGCATGGCGCGTTCGAAAGCCGGGTAGGACCAGGCGCCGATGCCGTTTGCCGCGTCCGGCGTGATGTTGGTGGCATAGACCGCACCGAAAGGCGTGTCGAACCGCCGGCCGCCGGCAAAGGACGTGCCGTCAGCTCCGACATGGCAGACTATGCAGGCGCCGGCAGCCGCTGCCAGGCGCCCACGCTCGATGGTGGCGGCGCTGTAGACATTGGCATCCGGTCGCTGAATTGTGCCGATCGCCGAACGCCATGGCGAGGCCATGGTGACAATGCCGGACGCCGCGGCGACAGCCCCGACCGCGGACAGACCGATGTTCCACCACTTGCGCTTCCTCGCGGGCGGGGGAGAAGGGATTTCGTCCGCCTTGCCGTTCAACGCCGCCAGCACCAGTTCCGGCGTCAATGGCAATTCACGGAAGCGGATGCCGGTTGCGTCGTAGACTGCGTTGGCAATGGCCGAGGCACTTGGCACGGAGGCCGATTCCCCGACGCCGAGCGGCGGCTCGTCCTGCCGCGGCACCATCAGCACGTCGATATCGGGCACCTCGGGGAAGGTGATCAGCGGATAACCGCCCCACTCCTTTGACTGGACAGCGGTAGAGGAGAACTCGACCTTTTCCTTCAGCACCCGGCTGGTGGATTGAATGATATTTCCGTGGATCTGGTGACGCACGCCGTCGGGATTGATCATCATCCCGGAATCCTGCGCACAGGTCACTTTCGTCACCGCGATCTCGCCGGTCTTTTTATTGACCGCGACATCGGCGACCCAGGCGGCCCAGGCGGCAGCCTTGCCCGGAAACGGTCCGTGGACATAGACCGCATAGGCAAATCCGCGTCCGTAGAGCAGGTCGCCCTCACCGCCAAGCGTGCCCCACGTCGTATGTGGCACCCACTTTGCCCGCTCGGCCAGCGCATGCACGAGATCGACGGCCCGCGGATCTTGGAGATAGCGAAGCCGATACTCGATCGGATCGACGCCGGCGGCAGCGGCCAGTTCATCAACGTAGCACTCGTGGGCAAAGGTGTTCGGCATCGCCGAGACGCCACGGAACCACGATGCGCGCGCAATCGGCGGCATGTCATGCACGGTGACGCGCAGATTGCCGTAGGCATAGGGCGGAATCGCGGTGCGATCACCCATCTGCGCGACGTCGGAGACCGGCGGCAGCTTGCCAGTGAGAATCAGGGAGAGCGTCGGGGCGAGATTGGAAGGATACCGTGTTTCGAAATCATAGGCCGACGGACCACCCTCCAGATCGAGACCGCCGCGAACATCCATGATCTGGGCAGCGCCCTTTGGCTCCCAGGCATGTTCCTGCTCGCGGGTCAGCTGTACCCGCACGGGTGCCTTGACGGCGCGCGACAGCAGTGCGGCGTCAGCCGTGACGTCGTCGGCGCAGTTACGGCCATAGCAGCCCGCAGCTTCCAGCCGCTCGACCAGGATCATATCTTCCGGCATGTCGAGAAGCAGCGCCAGATCGCGGCGCATCGGGAACGGGTTTTGCGTACCAGACCAGACCGTCAGCCCGTCATCGCTGTAATCGGCAACTGCGCAGGAGGGCCCGATGGAGCCGTGCATCTGGTAGGGCCAGACGTAGGTCCGGTTCATCGGCTGGGCGCTACCGGCCAACGCCATATCGACATTGCCGAGATCGGCAAGCTTGCGCGGCGTCGCCGGGTTGGCGCGCAGCGCTTTTTCCGGCGCGTTGAGGTCCGGCCATTCCGGCGGTGCACGCCAGACGATCTTCAGGCTCCTGGCCGCTTCGATGGCGATCTCCTCGCGGGTCGCGACGACACCGACGAAATCGCCGATGGCGACGACGCCGACCAGCCCGTGAATGTGCGCGACCGATGCTTCATCGATGGAGATCAGGCTGTTGCCGACATGGTCCCCGTGATCGAAACCGGCATAGGGCGGGCGCACGACGCGACCGTGCAGCATCCCGGGCACGCGCACATCATGCACATAGGTCCAACGCCCGGTGGCCTTTTCCGGAATATCGATGCGCGGGCGCGACGAACCGACGAGCCGATAATCGGACGCCGGCTTCAGCGACGCCGCCTTGTCGATCGACAGCCTGACATGGGCGCCGGCAACGATGTCACCAAAACTCAGCTGCCAGTTCTCGCCACCATCGCCACGGATGATGCCATCGTCGAGTATCAGCCGTTCAATCGCCACGCCGGCTTTCTCGGCCGCCTTGGCGAGCAGATAATGGCGGGCGGTGGCAGCAGCCTGACGCAGGGGAACGGCCGTGATCTGGATCGTTTCGCTGGCGATTGTCGCGCCCTGATTGGGTGCCACCGAGGTCGCGCCGAGCACCATATCAACCTGCTCGAACGGCACGCTGAGCTCTTCGGCGACAATCTGCGCCAGCGAGGTGCGGATGCCGGTTCCAAGGTCGACGTGCCCGTTGAACGCGGTCACACAACCATCGGCACCGACGGCGATGTACATCTCCGCGGCATCGCCGAGTGACGCGTCATTGACGACAAGCAGCACGTCGGCGGCAGACATATAGCCGGATTTGGGCGTTTCGCGGTGGTCGGTCATGGCAAAACCTCCTTCACGGCGTCCGGCGTCACGACATCGGACCCCACAGCATCCGGCATGGGTCGGCGCAGCTTGGCGTAGGCGACGGCCCGTCTGGCTGCAGCGAGTATTTCCATATGCGTTCCACAACGGCAGAGATGATGGCGCAGCGCTTCGCGAATGTCGTCCTCGTCGGGATCGGATTTGCGATTTAGCAGCGAAGCGGTGGCAATGATCATGCCATTCAGGCAATATCCGCACTGAGCGGCGGCCTCGTCGATAAAGGCGGCCTGGACCGGATGCAGATGCTCGGGAGTGCCCAGGCCTTCAAGCGTGGTCACGCGACGCGCGCCGACCGCACCGAGCGGCACCGTGCAGGACCGGACGGCACGACCATCCACGAGAACGGCGCATGCGCCGCATTCCCCAAGCCCGCAACCGTATTTCGGGCCATTGAGACAGAGATCGTTTCTAAGGATGTAGAGAAGTGGTGTTTCCGGGCTTGCTTCGACGCGCTCAACAGCGCCGTTCACGTTCAAGCTGAAGAAAACTGGCAGCGTCAAAGCATGCCCTCCGCACCGGAGACCGCAACACAGACGACGCCTTCTTCCATCGGCCGAACCGCTACGTAGCAGACATCGCGCGGACGCCCACAAGCCATAACGATGCGACAGTCATCGAACCTTCGCATCCATTGCCCCTTTTATTTTATTAAGAAGTGTATACGCTTTACATGAACAAATAACAAGCCGGATTCAGTGATTGCGAATTCGCTAGTATATTCAATTACCGTGGTAATTTCTGCGCCAATTTGATGAAAATCAAGGCGGCACACCCTTGCAATTTAAAGCGTATACGCTAAACTTTTCGCCAAGCTTCCAATCGTGGGAACAATGTGTCGAGAGACAGCTAGGAAGGGTCGTCATGTCTAACGGAAGAGAAAAAATCGCCATAATCGGTGCCGGCCTCGGTGGCGCTGTCGCAGGCGCTCTGCTTCAGCACGCAGGATTTGACGTCAACGTTTATGAGCAGGCGCCGAGCTTCTCGCGCCTGGGCGCCGGTATCCACATGGGGCCGAACGTCCTGAAGATTTTCGAACGCATCGGCGTCGACAAGAAGGTTATCGATATCAGCAGCACGCCGAGCCACTGGTTCAGCCGTGACGGCATTACCGGCGAATACACCGCGCGCGTTTCGCTCGAAGGCTATGGCCAGACCTATTGCACGGTTCACCGCGGTGACCTGCAGGCCATTCAGTGCGATGCGCTACAGCCCGGCACTCTGCACTTCGGCAAGAAGCTGGCACGCCTTGACGACAACGGCACCGATGTGCTGATCGAGTTCGAGGACGGCACATCGGTTCGCGCAGACATCGTGGTCGGCGCAGACGGCATCAATTCGCGCGTTCGCGAAACACTCCTGGGCGAAGAGAAGCCAAACTACAGCGGCTGGGTCGGCCATCGCGCCCTCATCTCGTCCGACAAGCTCAACAAGTACGACCTGACATTCGAAGAATGCGTCAAATGGTGGGGTCCGGACCGCCACATGATGGTGTATTACACGACGCGTCGTCACGACGAATACTACTACGTCACCGGCGTCCCGCACCCGGCCTGGGAGTTCGATTCGGCTTTTGTCGACAGCAGCCGCGAGGAAATGGCGGAAGCATTCGAAGGCTATCACCCGATCATCGCGGCGCTGATCGAAAGCACTGACGAAGTGACGAAGTGGCCGTTGTTCAATCGCAACCCTCTGCCGCTGTGGAGCAAGGGCCGCCTTGTCCTGCTGGGCGACGCCTGCCACCCGATGAAGCCACACATGGCGCAAGGTGCTGCCATGGCGATCGAAGATGCCGCCATGCTGACGCGCTGCCTCCAGGAAACCGGAGTGAACGATTTCCGCACGGCCTTCGGACTATATGAAACCAATCGCCGTGATCGTGCGACGCGCGTTCAGACCGTGTCGAATGCCAATACCTTCCTGCTCAAGCAGGAAGATCCGTCGTGGGTCTACGGCTACGATATCTATGCCGAGCCGCTGAAGAGCGAGACCGCGGCATGAGCGGCGCATTATACGGAGGCAATGTCTTCGCCAATGGCATCCGCCAACACTATCTCCGCTACGGCGGAAAAGGTCCTGCTCTCGTTCTGATCCCGGGCATAACCAGCCCGGCGATCACCTGGGGCTTCGTGGCCGAGCGGCTCGCCGAACGCCACGATGTCTACGTGCTCGACGTGCGCGGCCGGGGCCTGTCTTCTACCGGCCCTGATCTGGACTACGGCCTTGATGCGATGGCGGCCGACGTCGTCGGCTTCGCGTCGGCGCTTGGACTTGTCGCTCCGGCACTGCTTGGCCACTCGATGGGTGCACGCATTGCGATCCGCGCTGCTGTTGCGGCGCCGGCCGCATTTTCCCGCCTGGCGCTGATCGACCCACCGGTGTCGGGCCCCGGACGGCGTGCCTACCCGAGCAAACTGCCATGGTATGTGGATAGCATCCGGCTGTGCCTCAAGGGCACCGACGCGGAAGGAATGAAAGCGTTTTGCCCGACATGGACCGACGAGCAGCTGACGTTGCGCGCCGAATGGCTGCACACCTGCTACGAGCCTGCCATCGTCACCGCCTTCGAGGGTTTCCACAAGGACGATATTTTCCCTGACCTGCCGAAGCTCAAGCAGCCCGCCATGCTGATGGTTGCCGGCCGCGGCGGCGTGATCGAGCCGGAGGACGCGACCGAAATCCAGTCACTTTTTCCAGCGATGGAAATCGTGCGTGTGCCCAATGCCGGACACATGATCCCCTGGGATGATTTCGATGGCTTCTTTGCCGCGCTTGGAGATTTTCTCTCCCGTTGATTGAAGCGGCGGCGGGTCCACGATCCACCGCCGTTTGTTTGTCACCCGCTCTTGCAAAGCAGAGGATTTCATCCGTGCAGAAATATTACCGTATCGGCCAGATCGTTCCGAGCTCCAACACGACGATGGAGACCGAAATCCCCGCCATGCTGATGGCGCGCCAGTCCATCCGGCCCGAGCGCTTCACCTTCCACTCCAGCCGCATGCGCATGAAGAAGGTGGTAAAGGAGGAACTGGCAGCAATGGACGCAGAGTCAGACCGTTGCGCGGTCGAACTCTCCGACGCTCGCGTCGATGTTCTGGGCTACGCCTGCCTCGTTGCCATCATGGCGATGGGCCTCGGCTATCACCGCCAGTCCGAAAAGCGCCTGACCGGCCGCACGCAGGAAAATGGCACGAATATTCCCGTCGTCACCAGCGCTGGCGCCCTTATCGAAGGGTTAAAGGTGATGAAGGCGAAAAAGATCGCCGTCGTCGCGCCTTACATGAAGCCGCTCACCGAACTGGTTGTCGACTACATCCGCGAGGAAGGCTTCGAGGTCATGGACTGGCGGGCGCTCGAAATCCCGGACAATCTGGACGTCGCCCGTCATGACCCGGAAAACCTGCCGGCGATCGTGCAGACGCTCGATCTCACCGACGTCGATGTCATCGTATTGTCGGCCTGCGTGCAGATGCCGTCGCTGCCCGTGATCGCCAAGGTCGAGGCCATGACCGGCAAGCCGGTCCTCACTGCCGCGGTCGCCACCACATACTGCATGTTGAAGAAACTTGGCCTCGAAGCGGTCGTGCCAGGCGCTGGCGCGCTTCTGTCCGGCGCATACTGAAGAGGCCCGGTCATGCAGAGCGCAGAAAGCAATTATCAGGGCGTCTGGGGCAACCGTATCGGCTTCGGCCAGCGCCCTGCCCTGCTCGTCATCGATTTCCTGAAGGGATACACCACCGAAGGCGCACCTCTTTTCGCTCCGGGCGTGGTTGAGGCCGTCGCGCAGACGCCGGCACTCATACAGGCCGCCCGTGACGCCGGCATTCCTGTCATCCATACGCGCATTCTCTATCTCGCGGAAAACTGCGCCGACGGCGGCATGTGGGTTAAGAAATCGCCGGTTATGAAGGGCATGGTCGAAGGCAACCTGCTGGCCGAGTTCTGCGAGGGCGTCGAGCCTGCCAATGGCGAACTCGTCATCGTCAAGCAGTATGCGAGCGCCTTCTTCGGCACGAGCCTTGCCTCGCAGTTGCACGCGCAGGGCATCGACACCGTGATCATGGCCGGTTGCTCCACCAGCGGCTGCATCCGCGCCACCGCCGTCGATGCCGTCCAGCATGGCTTTCGTGGCATCGTCGTGCGCGACTGTGTCGGCGACCGGCATCCGGACCCGCACAATGCCAATCTGTTCGACATCGACAGCAAGTATGGCGATGTCGTTTCGAGAGAAGAGGCGATCGCAGAAATCGCCAAGGTCAAGTCCGGCTGTCCGTAACTGTACGAAACTCCTGAGCCTTCAACCAATATAAGGGAACGAACATGGATCAATTCAGCTTCACGGAAATCTGCTTGCATCAGTTGAAGATGTCGGGCGTCCACGAGGGCGAAAAACTCATCGTCCTTACTCAGGGCAACGAGCGCCTCGATTACGCCGACGCCTTCATGGCGGCCGGCATGCGACTTGGCGCCAAGATGTATCACATGCGTCTGCCGCCGGTGCCGCCGGCGGGTGCATGGGCGGTTGGCCAGACCGGCCTCGCAGCCATGCCGGAAGCGGTCGAGGCCCTGAAGGCCGCCGACATGCTGATCGATTGCATTTTCCTGCTCTTCAGCCCGGAACAGATGGCGATCCAGGCGGCCGGCACGCGTATCCTGACCGCCGTCGAACCGCCGGAGATTCTCGCCCGCATGTTGCCGACAAAGGAACTGCGCGAACGCGTCGAATTTGCCGGCGACCTGCTGTCCAAGGCAAAGGTGATGCGGATCACCTCTCCACATGGCACCGATGTCACCTACAAGCTCAACACCTATCCCGCCGTCACGGAATATGCATGCACGGACGAGCCTGGCCGTTGGGATCACTGGCCGTCCGGCTTCGTGTTCACCGGTGGTGACGACGACGGCGTCGATGGTACAATCGTCGTTGCTCCGGGCGATATCCTGCTGCCGCAAAACATCTACGTGCGCGAACCGATCATCTATACGATCGAAAACGGTTGGATCACCGACATTCGCGGCGGCCTCGACGCCGAACTGGTCAAATCCTACATGGCAGGTTTCAACGACCCACGCGGCATGGGCATGAGCCATGTCGGCTGGGGCCTCAATCAGAACGCCAAGTGGCATCGCATGGTGCCCGGCGAATTCCCGGGCGGCATGGGCATGGAGGCCCGCTCGTTCTACGGCAACGTGATGTTCTCGACCGGCCCGAACAACGAGCTGGGCGGCCCGAACGACACCGCCTGCCATCTCGACATTCCGATGCGCGGTTGCTCGCTGTTCCTCGATGACGAGCCAATGGTTCTTGATGGGGACATCGCCGTCAAGGAAATGAAGTACAGCTTCAAATAACGACGAGAGCCGACCCGCTTCGCGTGAAAACAAGCGGAGCGGGTAGCACTCGGCACGCCTTGACCGGCGCAACTTGCTGTGGTGTTTCCTGCAGTCCGCACCGCATTGCCGCTGACGACACCGCAACCAATGGATCCCGCCGACGATGACTGCCAAAGACACTGAGCTACTGCCCGAAGCGCCGGCGCCTGAAAGTGGCTACCATGTCACAGAGCAGGTCGGACATCTGCTGCGCAAAGCCTACCAGCGCCATCTTTCTATCTTCCAGACCAACGCCAGCGACCCCGACCTTACATCGGTACAGTTCGTAACACTATGTGCCCTGCATGATCTCGGACCAAGTTCGCAAGTTGAACTGGTGAAGGCGACCTCAGTCGATCAGGCGACCATTCGTGGCATAGTAGAACGGCTAAAAGCGCGTGGACTGATCGATTTGTCCAAGGACACAGTCGACGGCCGCAAGGTTGTGATTTCTCTGCTGCCAAAGGGAGAGGCCCTGCTCGAGGAAATGTATCCCCGAGCATATCTTATCAGCGAAAAGACCGTGTCACGCCTTAATCCGGCAGAACGCGTCGCGTTGTTGTTTCTCCTGCGCAAAATCGCTGACGATGAGTATGAAGAACAGTAGGTAGCCTTGGGGACGTAGCCACGTTCCGGATTGAATGGCGAGGTACGCGACACTGCCATCTCGGGCAGGTGTCGATTGCAGTTTTTGTAGATGAATTCGCACTCGATAGTGATGACGGTCTTAACGCCGGCATGTTCTAACAGTCTGGCCGGATCGTGGGAGATAGATGCCCTGCCATTGATCCGCAATCGAGGCGACTGGCCATCGGTCGGTACAAACAGAGCCCGATTTTCGGGTTCTCGCTTATATTCCCGAGACTGCGATACACGGAGTTGCCGTCATAGTCCGGCCACTCCAGGGTTGCGGGCCCGGTCACCTTCACGAAACCTGCCGCTCCCTCTTTGAAGGAGCAATCAACAGCATCGTCGGTCGCGGTCGCGAGAATGAAGAACTGAGCCGCCTCGATCTGAGCCACTTCGTCCTCCCAGAATTGATGGTGAACCCGGACCTCCTCAAGCCTGTCCGCCAACCGCGTCCCCGTCATGAAGCTGCTGATGGTCATGGTGGCCCTCACGATAGAACGTCAACTGTCTGTCCCCTTGATCGGAACAAGATCATGGATCAGGGCGTCGACTTCTGAAGGAGCAACTGCGTGAGCTGACGGGCAGGAAGCTCACGGCACATCGCGAACCCCTCCCCAGCCCAGAGAGCCGTGAACTCAGAAAGGCCATGTGCCTCAGCGCTCTGTTTTAGTGGCAGTATAGCGCCACCGGCAAGGGGAAAACGGGGAGCATCATGAGTGGTCGGCCCGACCTCGCGCATCAGTCGATTGACGATACCTCGAGCTGGTCGCCCCGTAAAAATGTTGGTCAACGCGGTCGAATGATCCTCCGGCCGTCTCAAGACATCGCGACGGATGAGAGATGTCTTCGCCTCGGGACACAGCATGTACGCTGTCCCCAGCTGTACTGCAGACGCCCCGAGGGCAAACGCCGCAACGATACCTCTGGCATCGGAAATCCCACCTGCCGCAATCACCGGCACGCTGACGGCATCGACCACCTGCGACAAGAGCGACATCGTTCCCATTTGCGTTGAAATTCATCGGTCAGAAACATACCGCGGTGGCCACCGGCTTCTACGCCTTGCGAGATAATCGCGGCGCAACCATGTCTCTCGAGCCAGGTCGCTTCCGCGACAGTCGTCGCGCTTGATATGATCTTTGCACCGGCAGCCCTGACGCGCTCCAGCAGATCTGGCGCTGGCAAGCCAAAATGGAAGATTCGGGCAGTCAGTTCATTGCAAACCAAACAACCTTTTGTCCCAATAGACAGGTTGATGGAGGCTTACCGATATACCCGCGAACTCGGGATGCGCTGGGTTGATCAAAATGTTGTTGTCTGGTCTCGCCACAACGCTCGGCACGATCAGAACGGAGCTGCGCTTTTGCATGAACCATTCCTCACCAAATCGCTTGCTGACCACGGCAGGCATGGTGTCCCAACCCGGTAGCACCGCCGCCGACAATACCTCGTAGGTCAGTCCTCGGGGGATTGTAATCTGGACATAGTGCTGGTTCGGCGGTAACCGCCCGCTGCCATGAACAAGTTTTTCCAGAACCGCGGTCGAATAGTGCTCGCTACTGTAGATAACCGGGCTACCCGGTGTGTTCCAACGACCCGTAGCAATGGTAGAACCGGTGGCGTCGAAGATAGGGTAGGCTCCGTTAGGATCGCCAATTCGGAAAGACGACAGCGTACGATCAAGAATCTGAGCCGTCACGCAGCGCTTCCGTACTTCAAGCTCGCCAGGATCTCCAACACCAGTTCGGACCCGATCTCATTTTGAATGACCACATCGATCGGAGCTCTGTCCTCAAGCATGGGGTGACTTCTGAATAGGAAATCTCGGGCGGCTTCCGGGCTCTTCCAGACCTCGACTGCGAGGTTCCATACGCGGGCGACACGCGCCACTCTCATTCCTTCGTCGGGCGAAAGACGAAGGCTGACCTTACGGCGTTCCAACGTCGCTTTGGGGACGAACCGGTACTTGAAATGCCCGTCATTCGGAGCGAGCAGATGAGAGATCCGCTCCAGCACGGCGATTGGCAGTCCTCCTTCAATTCGGGAGATGAGGCCGAGTGGCGACCGCGCCGCAATTTCCCTGGCGGGAAGGCCAAGTACGTCTGCTACTCTTTCAAATGCCAACATCATCCGATCCTCAATTCAACTGAGGCTGAAAATAGCCCCACTCGGTCCGAAATACAATCGCTCACGCAAATGATAAGCCGGGACACCCTAAATTCCGCGAGTGATCCGCCCGATCGCAATGAAACCTCTTTACCTAGATCAGGCGCTTTCGCGTTTTAGTGCCGAACCCGCCCGCATCAGCGCCTTTTTGGCACTGGCATCCGAGGGTCGCCCGACGATCAGTCACCAGACCTCAAACCACGATGTTGCCGATTAAGCGCCGCGATGAGCTTGCCGAACTGCTGACCGATCAGGATGTCGAAATGCCGCGGCATCCGGTCAACGCCGGCATTGGGGAGAACCCTCTGCGGGCCCTTACGGTGAGGCCTTCAGTGAGGTGACCGGCAGGTATCCCTGCCGGCATTCTACTGGTGCGCTCTTACATAAGCTTTGAGGACATCCTGCATACGCGTCAGATGCCCCTTCCCTTTTTGTTTGAAAAAATCAAACACCTCTGGGTCGAGTTTCAGGTGGACCGAACGGGGCGTGGATGGCGCAACCGCCATCGCGTCCGCCCAGAAATCCGGACCCAGATCCTCACCCGCAGGGGGTGAGGAAGGGTTGGCGAGTTTCCCCGCTTCATTCATTTTTCGTATGTCATCGAGTGATGCCCGCTTGATATTGGTCTTTTTCAAGCTGACCTCCTTTCCATCCAGTGATTAGGCGTGTCGCCGTCCCTCGCGGCGTGTGGATGACCACAAAGCAGTCATCCTCCACCATCCCGAGGGAAATAAAGCGCTTTTCTCCGTAATCAGCTCTGTTGTCCCGTTTTGTGAGGACCGGGCCTTCGAAGATCGGCGCGGCGTAGACCATATCTACGCCTCTTGTTTTCAGCACATTTGTGCGTTTGTTCTCATCCCATTCGATATCCAATTATTTATCCTAGAATTATGCATCTTCATGATTTTCGCTTTTTAAAATCGGCTACGAAAATATGCGGCCACTACCACACAGGCTGAAATCTACCCTACACCCATAGTGTATGAAAAAAGTGTACACTTTGTCAAGAGTGATACCGCTTGGAGCGGGCGGCAATCCGGCACCAGGATCCCTCACGTCCGAAACCTCCCTCCCTCTTGTCTCCCTGAACCCGAGTTCGCCGACGATCCGCACCGCCGCCTGCGGCGTCACATCGACCGCCTTGACGATCATGCCGGGCGACACCAGCTCGATCAGCTGCGGCAGTTTTGACGATGCGCGGCGGCCGATGAGACTGCGTTCCATCGACTGCGTTTTGTCCGGGCAACGCTGATGCTCCTAAAGTGTCGACAGACACGTAGACAGATTAAA
Source organism: Rhizobium sp. P1_C7 (assembly GCF_056406295.1). NCBI lineage: Bacteria > Pseudomonadati > Pseudomonadota > Alphaproteobacteria > Hyphomicrobiales > Rhizobiaceae > Rhizobium > Rhizobium sp. P1_C7. Next base: position 178,779 of record NZ_JBFUAL010000011.1, on the reverse strand, counting down.
CATCCTTGCTATAGTGCTGAAGAATTCGTTGGGGAATAACGCATGAACGTGTTTGATGTTGTCGTCATCGGAACGGGATCAGCGGCCTGCTCGGCAGCACTTAGAGCGGCCAAGGGTGGCCTGACCGTACTGGCACTCGAAAAGAGTGAGTACCTCGGCGGAACCTCCGCCATGTCCGGGTCGGGTGTCTGGATTCCTGCCAACCACATTGCCGAAGCAGCGGGCGTGGCCGATAGCAAACAGGACGCCCTTGACTATCTTCGCGCCGTTCAGCCAGCCGACTGGGTCGAAACGGAGGGATTGCGCCACCGCGCCTTCGTCGAGAACGCGCCGGCAATGCTCAAGTTCGTGTCCAGCAACACTCCAATCGATTTCAGGCTGATCGACGAACCTGACCCCTACGTCGAAGCGCCGGGAGGCAAGAAATACGGGCGAATGGTTTCGCCCATGCCGCTGAGCCGCAGGCTGGTCGGAAAATATGCCGGACGGATGCGCCGCTCGACACTGCCACATGTCTTCACCTACCAGGAGAACGTCAACCTCGATCTCTATCATCGTCCAATCCGGGCAGGCCTCAAGATGTGGCCGAAGTTGTTGTGGCGGTGGTTGACCAACTCCGGTGCCCAGGGCACGGCATTGATGACAGGGCTCATCAAGGGTTGCCTTGACGCAGGTGTCACCTTCCGTCTGTCAACGCGCGCCGTCGCTCTTGTGCAGGATGGCGCAGGGCGCGTGGTTGCCGTCGAGGTCGAGAGCGAAGGTCGGCGGGAGACGATGGAAGCGCGACGCGGCGTCGTGATTGCGTCGGGTGGCTTCGAATGGAACAGGGAGATGCGGGAAAAGCATTTCCCCGGACCGCTTGATCGGATCGGGACCCCGTCGAGCAATGAAGGCGACGGACAAAGGCTTGCAGCCTCGGTCGGCGCGCATCTCGACCGGATGGATCAGGCCAATGTCTATGTGTGCCTGCCGACACGATATGAGGGCAAGCGCTACGGCCTGCCCATCAACTTTCTCTACGAACCGCATTCGATTGTCGTCAACCGCTTCGGCAAACGCTTCGTCAGCGAAGCCAACTTCAACATCGGCGAAGCCCTTGATGCCCGCAACGACGATGGCTCGCCTACGCACCTGCCGTGCTACCTCGTCGGAGACCATCGCTTTCTCCAGTCGTCGGTGGTGTTTCGCTGGTATGCCTCTTACGAGCGCGAATGGGTGAAAAAGGCCGACACGATCGAAGAATTGGCGGCAAAGCTCGGCCTCCCACCGCAGGGCCTGAAAGAGTCCATCGAGCGATGGAACGCCCTTTGCGCCAAGGGACACGACGAGGATTTCCACCGCGGTGAACCGGCATGGGAGCGGAAGAAGGACGGCGGCCAGGGACGGCTGCATCCGATCAGCAAGCCACCCTATGTAGGTTTGTCCGTCAATCGCTCGATTATCGGCACAAAGGGTGGCGCACGAACGAACGAATTCGGCCAGGTCCTGCGCGAAGACGGGTCGATCGTGTCGGGCCTCTATGCCGCTGGGCTGGCGATGGCAAACCCGATCGGGACACGGGCAGTCGGCGCCGGAACAACTCTAGGCCCGAACCTCACCTGGGGTTACATTTCGGCCGAAACCATTTTGCGGCAGAACCAGTAAGACGTTCTGACGGGGTAGTGGCCGCCCCCGATCCTGCGGTCTTGTTGAGGCTTGAGGAAGCACGATGAAGGATGACACCAGTCAAGCGTTGCCACACGGGGTTCACCTCTCCGGTCCGGACGCCCGCGAGAGCTATTGGCAGCCAGTGCCTGCCAACGGCCATGTCGACGTGGCGCTTGCCCCGCACATTGTTGCCATGGAAAATCCCTTCGGTCTCGGCACCCAGTCGGTCGCACCGGGCGGGTACGTGCGCGAGCACACACACGATCGCAACGAAGAGGCCGTCTACGTCATCGAAGGTCACGGACGCGCAGTCATCGATGGCAAGGAGTTCCCGATTGGTCCCGACAGCGCGATCTTCCTTCCGAGGAACACACGGCACATGTTCATCAACGACGGTGAAACCCGCCTGCGCTGGGTATGGCTGATCGTCCCAAATGGCCTTGAGGACTTCTTCCGGCAGATCGGCAAACCGCGCAAGCCCGGCGACCGCGTTCCCTCGAACTTTCCACGGCCGGAAAACGTCCTGGAAATCGAGCGGCAGACAGTGTTCGGCACCGATCTCAGTGACAAGTTCGACCCGGTCAAGCAAGGCAGTTGAACGATGACAAACAACAGACCGGCCGTTGTCGGGCTGATCGGCTTTGGCACGCTCGCGCGCCAAACGGTCGACGCTCTCAAAGACCAGCCTGTTACATGGGTCGTGCTGCTTCGCGAGGGATCAAAGGCCGCCGTTCCCGCCGGAATGGTGGTCGTCAGAAATATTGAAGACCTTGCCGACAACCATCCGCGCATCGTCGTCGAAGCGGCGGGTCAGGCGAGCGTGTCGTCCTATGTGCCTTCGCTATTGCGCTCAGGCATTCCCGTTGTTGTCGCATCTGTTGGAGCGCTCGCCGACGAGCAGACAGCCCGGGAGATAAGCCAATCAAGGACGGCATCGGGCGCTCGCCTTGTTATTCCCTCCGGCGCCATCGGCGGCCTCGACTACTTGGCGGCGGTTGCGCGACTACCGGACACCCGCGTGCGCTATGTTCTGAGAAAGCCGGTCGCGGCCTGGCAGACCGAGCTTTCGGCTCTTGGTCTGTCGCAAACCAAGCGACCGGTAACACTGTTTGAGGGCACACCGGAGGAAGCGGCGCGCCATTACCCGAGGAACCTCAATGCAGCCTACACGGCCGCACTCACAGTCAGTCCCACCCCTGTCACAGTCACCGTCATTGCCGACCCGGGGATAGAATTGAATATTCACGAGCTCGAGGTGGAAAGTGCTGCGGGAACCGCAACATTTCGCTTTGCCAACACGCCCTCGGCCACCAATCCCAGAACCTCCGCCGTTACCGCGCTCAGTCTTGCCGCTGCGGTTCGCTGCTTTTTCGACGAGGGAGCGCAAGTCTGATGGCATATTTTACGGCAGACGACGGATGCCGCATCTACTATCAACTGTTCGGCAATCGCGGGCCCCGCGTCGTGCTTATCCCGGGCCTTGGGGGAGACGGGCGCTTCTGGAGCGGGGTCGTCAGCGAACTTCGCGACGACTTCTCGCTCATTGTGGTGGATCATCGCGGCGCGGGTCGCAGCGACCGGCCACAAGGCGTCTATTCGATCGGGCGCATTGCAGCCGATATTGCCGGCGTTTGCACCTTCGAAGGTGGCGATGCCCATTTTGTCGGTCATTCGACGGGTGGTGCTATCGCTCAGACGCTGGCGCTTGATCACCCGCACGGGTTGAGCTACACGATCAGCAGTTCCTGGGCGCGGGCGGACGAGCGCTTCCGCAGTCTCTTTGCGGCACGGCTCGAACTTCTGGAAAGCGGCTTGACGGAGGCCTATCAACGGCTGACGCATGTCTTTGGGCACGAAGCCAGCTATCTCGAGGCGCATGCAGAACGCCTCGCTGGCGCCGTTTCCGCGGCCGCCGAAGTGCTGGCTCCTTTGCCAGTTGCGGCCGCGCGCGTGCGCATGCTTCTCGATCACGACCGGTTGAGCGACCTGACACGCCTTGTCGCACCCGTTCATGTTATCGCTGCCGACAGCGATATTCTGACACCGCCGGAGATGTCCGACGCCATAGCCAGCGCCGTCTCCGGCGCAAGATTGACCAGGCTTGCTGGCGCCCACTTCCATCCGCTGACACGGCCAGAGCAGTTTGCTTTAGCGTTCAGACGTTTTCTCGGGGATATTTTGCCATGACCGTTGAAGCGATGCCGGCCCTGACCGATCCACGCCTTGCGCCTGGAACAGAACTCCTGAACGCCGGCCGTGTCATGAAGCGCGACTGGCGCCTCGGTCCTTGCCTTTTCCTCTCAGAGAAGGGTGTATCGTCGGAAGCGGAGTGGAAACGCAAATGCGCCGGTCAAGGCCGTGTGATGCAGCACGCCCACATCGGGTTTCGCGATGTGAACAGGACGATCGAGGCGATCCGGACAGTCCATGCGACCTGCGCGCAATCCGGCGTGACGGTGGATCGCTTTGGCATCACGCTTGATTGGTCCATGGGATATCCGGAAGCCATGCGTGCCAAGGCCTCACGGGGAACAGGGATCGTCCTTAGCGGGCCGGAGGATTTTGCCCGTATCACCAATGCAGCGCCGGCAGCCGCACATTTCGGCGATTTCATGCTGGGTCTGCCGGGTGCGGTTGAAAACACCCGCGCGGCGTTGGCTGCCGGAGCAACAGCGGTCGGCAATCTTGGCCAGTATTTCACCTTCCGCCTTCCCTATTGGGATGATGATGTCAAAACGACCGAAGCAACCGTGACAGCCCTCGGCCTGATTGCTGCGCAGGACGAGACAATCCTTGTCCATTCGAACCTGGACGACGGCTTTGCCGGACTGTTCATCGACATGGCTTGTGCACTTGGGATGGTTCTGATCGAGAAGCATATCGTCGAGGACCTGATCGGCGCGCGCGTCTCCCATTGCTATGGTCACCATTTCAGTGATCCCTTGTCTCGGGCTGCCTTCCATGCGGCGCTGGTTCGCGTGAGCGACACACCGGGCACGATGATCTTCGGCAACACCGTTGCCTACCAGTCGATGCCCGCGGCCAACTACGCGAGCCTTGCAAGCTATCTGCTCGCGGACATTCTCTCACTCGGGCGCTGGCCCGCCGGCCATGCCATCAATCCGGTTCCGGTCACGGAAAACCAGCGCATCCCCGATGTGGATGAAATCATCGACGCGCAAAATTTCGCGCATCGACTGGCTTTTCATGCGCCATTCTACGAGCCGGTAATGGACTGGCCGAAGATCGAGGCCATGGCCGACGTCCTTGTCGAAGGTGGCAAGCGTTTTGCGGGGTCGGTGCTGGCCGGGCTGCGGGATCGCGGCGTCGACACGCAAGACTGCGCTGCGACCATGCTCGCAATCCGCCGACTGGGACCGAAGAGGATGGAAACGCTCTTCGGGCCGGGTGCCGAAGATACACGTGGGCGAAAGCCTCTCATTCATGCGGAATGGGCCCGGGAACTCAATCACAAGGCCGCGGACTGGGTTGAGCGACAAACGCCGTTCCGATCGCCCCAAAAACCCATCGTCTGCATCGGTACGACAGATGTGCACGAGCACGGCAAATATCTTGTCGAGCAGGCCCTCGAAGGGCTTGGCGCCGACATCGTCGACGCCGGCGTGGCGATCGATCCCGAAACACTGGTAAGGAGTGCACGGAGCGCCGGTGCCAACGTGATTGCCGTCAGCACCTATAATGGCGTGGCGCTCTCCTACGCGAAGGCGGTCAAGGCTGTCATGAGCGCCGAGGGCGTCGACCTGCCAGTGCTGATCGGCGGACGGTTGAACGAGATTCCGGCAGATTCCAACTCCGGTCTTCCGGTCGATGTCCGCACTGACATCGCCGCTATCGGCTGCCTGCCCTGTGCGGATCTCGACGAGATGCTGGCGGCCTTGCGCGCCAGCATTTGCATCTGACAGACCTGTCCTTCACCACGCTGTCATGCCGCCGTCGATAGTCGAATGGAGCCGGCCGCATAGGAGGGTCCTGCGCTCGCCAGCCATAAGATCGCTGCTGCGGTCTCGTCTGGCAGCCTACTCTGTTCATCTGAGCCCTGGCATTCAGGGCCGAAAGGAAGCCGTCCGGGTCAGCATGGCTGGCGATGATCTTGTCGACGGAACCCGACCCTGTCGTCCCCGGTGCCACGGCGTTGACGCGTATGTCTGCGACGCGTGGTCAAGCGCCATGGCTCGCGTCAGTGCCGCCACGGCCCGCTTCGAGGCTACGTAGGCTGCTTTGATCTTCATCAAGTAAGGCGTCGGCCGGGTGCACATCGTCGGGCTGACGAGGGGACTCGGCTCTGCTGGCGCAAGCGCTGCGGACTGCCGTGCGACTCACCCATGGCGATAGGAGCCGGATATCTTTCTTGGCAATCGGCGGTGCTCTGCTTCAGGAGGCCAGTGACGCGGAGGTGTGATCCTCAACGCTCTTCGTGCCTTCTAGTTAGTGGGCGAGAAGCACTGCTAGCTCGGCCTTGGAAAGTAGTTCCCGAGTGACGCCACCGAGGATGAACTCACGAAGTCGGGAATGGCCAAAACCACCGAGCCGAAGACGTGGTCGAGCGCGTGGTCATGACTGGCGCCGATCACAACGAGATCTGCGTCCACTTACCTGCCAAGGGAGACGATAACCTGGGGCGGATTATCCGGAACATGTATCGTAGCAGCCGTGTCGATGACCGTAATGCTTCCCTCAGTCAGTTTTCGGCGTCGGCCATCATGCCGACCGCCCAGTCGTCCGGCGACGACGGAGTGGCAAGCGACGAGGGGAAACCCCGCCGGTGTGCTGGCACAAAAATGCGATCCCAACGTTTAGTCGCTGCCGGCCGCCCCGGAACTCGGTGGCGATAACGCTCGACGCTCTCTGCGCGCGGCGAGCGTGGCGGCCGCTGTACGGACAGCCTTCAGCCGATCCAATTCCACGAGAGCGTCAGGCAGCGCGCGATGCGTCGGCGACACTGGGGTCTTGCCGATGACCTCGTCGACCAGCTTGACGATGTCGGCCTCGGGAATTTCGGTCCCTAGCAGCAACCGCGCAGTTGTGGCAAACGCGTCATCGGTCTTCCCAAGGCGCAAAGCGTGGCGCGCAAGTCCTGCGGCCCGGAGGAGAACGCTCAGCCACTTGCCGTCCCAGGAGGGTGCACTCGCGTACAGCTCGTGACCGGATAAGGAATTTATCATCTCGTCTGCGATCTGGTCCACGGGAATGCCCTCGGAGCTGAGGGTTTGTCTGGATATGCCGTGGAGGGCTTCGGCCTCGACCGACCAATCTGACCAGCCGGGAGCAGGCCGTATCAGGGACGAGCGGCTTAGGCCATCTTCGAAAACCCATGCCACCTCGATCGGAAAACTCTTCTTACCTAAGGAGGAGGCCTCGAAATCGAGAAACACAATCATCGACGTCCTCAAGGCAGTGTCGCAGGCGGAGGGTAATCTGCGACGCATTCCTCTGCGGCATCAATCAACCTAGCGGCCCGCGCCAGAACCTCGATCCCGGTGGAACCGGCCGCAATCTCTTCTGCCATGGTGTGCAGATTGAACGCAACATTCTGCAGCAGCGATATCATGTCAGATCGACCGGTGGTCGCAATGGTCCTCGCAAGCAGTCGCAGGCGTTTCGAATACTGGCGTGCAAGGGCCAATCTCCCATTGGAATTCAAATCTCCGTACTCTCGCCGCTCGTCGCTCGTTAATGGCGTTCTCGACATGAAGATGTCTCCTTCTCCGCGTTGCAGCAATTGGCTCGAACACTGTTCTACTTTTGACTTTGTGTCGACGAAGTCCGACAGATAGGCCTCTATTTCGCTGCCGGAAAGTTTCACCAGATCTTGGCCAACTCTGCAGCGATAAGACGGTTTCCGTCCTATGCGACATCCAATTGCAAAGAACACCAAGCCCATTGGGAGGTGCTGCGACACCTAGCCGCGATCAAATTCTCGAAGCAGTGCACGGAAGCGCACCGCGGCGAAAAACGCCAGCTCTCCAGTTAACGCCGGCGTTCTGGTACTGGGCGAGCCAGACATGACAGAAGCATGGCTAAGGTGACGTCAAGCCGCATTTTGGCGCCGGCGTCCGCTCCGGTGAGGCTGGCGCAATGAACCCTAAGGATAAACGGGGATGTCGACTTTGACTTGGCGCAAAGTGTCGATCTTCGGCGCGACCTGGTCGATTTCGTTGCCGGTTTGATCGAGCGCAACGTGGAACGCGCAAAACGAGACGCATTCCGGAGAAGGCCAATTTGATGACGACGACAGGCTTGAGTTCGCGCCAGCAAGACATCACCACGGACAGGTAGGCCGAGATGCCAGACGATGGCACAGTCCCATCAACTCCGACGCAGGATCTCGAAGTCATCGCCCGCGTCTTCGATGACACGAACGTCATCATGCACGGCGTGGATGGCGTCATCATGCATTGGACTTCGGGCTGCGAGCGCCTTTACGGATGGAAGTGCAACGACGCTGTCGGGCGGGTCGTGCACAAGCTTCGTACAAAGTACCCCCGCCCGATCCCCATCGAAAAACAAGGCGCGTGGCGGGCGAGATGTCTCATCAAATCTTTCGAGTGGCCGCCACAGCGTCGTCCACGCTGTAGTTTGACCGTCGAAGAAGGTCCTCCCCACCACCGAGTATGAGCATGTCCTTGACGGCATCGTGCATACGGGCATAACGAAGGGCCACGCCCCGCTTTTGCATGTTGGCGTCGAATTCGAGCAGAGCGTCGAGCGCGGTCGTGTCGACCTCGAAGGTCTCCTCCAGGCTTACGATGACGGTACACCCGACCGGACTGGCCAGGATGTGACGATTGATTGCCGCGAAAATCGGCTCGGCGTTTCCGAAAAAAAGCGGCTGGGCGGGTCGCAAGATCAAAATGCCCGGAAGTTCGAGCGCATCAGGATGCCTCTTGGCGTCTACGAAGTCGTGACTGTTACCAAGTCTACCGAGCCGCATGATGCTTGGCATGGACAGGCGCTGCAGAAAGACAGCGAACGAAAGCGCAATTGCGACCAGCACCCCGTTGAGGACCCCCAGAAACAGCACGCCCGCGGTCGCCGCAAGCGCGAGGGTAACGTCGCGCTTTAGCTTCCATAGCCGGTAAAGAGGAGCCGGATCCAGTGCGTGTAAAAGCGCAACGATGACGATGGCCGCAAGGGCAGGCCGGGGAATATAGGCGAACCAGCCGGAGGCCGCGATAGTGAACACGGCAAGCCCGAAAGCAGCGATCGCTGTCGCCAGCCTGGTTTGCGGGTTGGCCGCTTCATTTGCGGCTCCAGCTGAAAATCCAGCGCCGACCGGCATCCCCTGCAAGGCAGCGCTTGCCAGGTTGGCCAATCCAAGCGTCCTGAGCTCCCTGTTGGCGTCGACAGGTTCTCCATGACGAATCGATAGCCCGCGCACGGTCCCCCACGACTCGGCAAAAAGAATGAGCACCAGAGGCGGCGCAAATCGGACAACACGAGACAAGTCGTCAAACGAAACGGCCGTAACGCTTGCCCAGATGCTTGACAAATCAATCACCCCGACGATGGCGACGCCTTGTTGTTGCAGATCGAGCGTGATGGACGCAAAAATGGCGGCGATGATGACTATCAGGCTTCCCGGCAGCAGTGGTGTGCGGCGCATGATGATCAGCAGTGCCAGTGCAACGACGCCGACCGACAGGCTGAAAGCGTTCCAATGGGCTGGCTGAGTGACGATGAGCCAAACGGCCTCAAACGGTCCGGTCGATGGTTCGGGGATGCCAAACAGCACCGGAAACTGCTTCACCGTTATCAGGATTGCCAATCCGAATGCGAACCCTCGCAGCACCGGCCTTGAGATGATGGTCGCCAGCGCACCAAGTTTCAGCAAGCCGGCAGCGAGGAACAGAATACCGACAAGAAACACAACCATGGCGACGAGCAGCATCTTCTGTCCAAACCCGGGTGCCAGTGCCACGAGCATGGAGGCGAGGATGGCGGCGGATGAGGAGGTCGGCGAGATGATCGCGAAGCGGCTTTGCCCGAAAAGCGCATAGACCGTGCAGCCGGCTATTGCGGCAAAAAGGGCGTGCTGGGGCGGAACCCCGGCAATCCCCGCATAGGCAATTGCTTCCGGCAGCATGAGGCCAGCCACGGAAATGCCGGCGACCAGATCTCGCCCGCTAAAGATCTTCGGCATCAGATTGACCAGTTCACCCCTACCTTGTTTAATTCACGAGCGAATTCCCCTGCTTCCGATCAGACCCAGATCCAGGCGGCACCCGTATTTTGGAGAACCCCATCGTTGCCGGAGAAACTTTGATCAGGCTTCGCCACGAGTTCTGGACCGATGTTCCGCCACCAGATGCATCAGCTCGCGAAGGGAGGTGTTTAGGACGCCACGACCGGACAGCCAGCACGCAACCAATCCTTATATCGCAAGCATTGTGAATCAATATGCGATCCGTATGGCTTTGTCCCATTTGATCGTCGTATCGCCGGGTTGTTTGGTGGTGGATTGTCCGCATGCGAGTCGTTCGTGTTCCTGCAGTATCCGTTGCAATGATTTTGCAGTCAAAACGCGGAAGGCAGTGGTTTGTTACGCGGTCTCAAGGCGACTAAGATTTCGAAGTGCTCGTTTGCAGCCCAACTTGTGGCTGGCTGCCGGCCTTTTTCATGCTTCGCACCAGGCTTTCCGAAAGTTCCGGCAATAAAACGTGTCCCTGAGACGTCGACTTCGCACGATGTGGCTCCGATTGCGGTCGCCACCTCGGCCGCTGCCTGACCGTCGCGATCGACGACAAATACACGTTCGCCCTCTTTGGCGAACATCCATGCCGTTGCCTCAATACCGGCACCTGCTCGGTGACGAGCGCTGTCTTGTGGCCAAACGCATTCCAGCTCTCCTTCGTGTCTCAGCCATTCAAATCTATTTTGCAGAAGCTCTTGCAAAGTGTCGACACTTTTGTATTAAATTTGGAAACGCATTTGGAGGCTCCTGTGAAGAACACACCCTCAGTTGATGAGCATCTGGAAATCTACCGAAAGATGCTCATGGTCCGACATCTGGAAGAAGGCCTTGGCGCCCTTCACAAGGAAGGACGGACACGCGGTCCAATTCATCGCTGCGACGGACAGGAAGCAATCGGCATTGCTGCGACTGCTGTCCTCGAGGCCGGTGACAAGGTAGCGACGACGCATCGCGGTCACGCCGTTTATATCGGCAAGGGCATGGAGATGCGGCCGGTGATCGCTGAGATTTTTGGACGGGCGACCGGCGCCTGCGCTGGCCGGGCCGGCCACATGCTGGTGGCTGACGCCGAAAAGGGCGTCATCGGTGGCAACGCCATTGTCGGCGCCGGAATCCCGGCAGCAACAGGCATGGCGCTTTCCATGCAGATCATGGGCCAGAGCAATGTGGCTATGTGCATCTTCGGGGATGGCGCCGCACAGACCGGCATCTGTCATGAAGCGATGAACATGGCCGCTCTCTGGAAGCTGCCTGTCGTCTTCGTCCTTGAGCACAACCAGTTCGGACTGACGGTGCCGTCTGACGTTCAGTCCTCCGTTCCCGATCTGTCTGTGCGCGCCGCAGGCTACGGGATGCCGTCGGAGATCGTCGACGGCAACGACGCTGTTGCGATTTATCAGACGGTCTCGGCCATGGTGGAACGCGCACGACGCGGCGAGGGCCCGGCCATGATCGAATGCAAGACTTACCGCCTGGAAGGCTTTTCCACGTCTGATATGGGCGGCTACCAGAAGGCAGAGGATATCGCGGCCTGGAAGGCGCGCGATCCACTGACACTCTCGCGTGCAGCACTCCTCGATACCCTTGGCGAAACACGACTTTGCGAGGTCGAAGCCCAGGCAAAATCCGAGGTCGAAGCCGCGTTTACGGCGGCGCTTTCCGATCCCATGCCAGAATTTGTGATTGACGACGCATGCAACCCCTACAGCGAGGCGCACTGATATGGCCATGATGCGATATGCCGAAGCCCTCAATGCGGCGCTGCGTGAAGAAATGGCGGCCGATCCGTCGGTATTCCTGTTCGGTGAGGACATCGGACGCTACGGCGGCGTCTTCAAGGTAACGAAGGGCCTGATGGCCGAATTCGGCGAAAGCCGCGTTCGCGACACTCCGATCTCGGAACAGGCAATGACGGCTATGGCGGTAACGGCTGCCATGACGGGCACCCGGCCGGTTCTCGAAATCATGTATGCCGACTTCATTCCGCTGTCGCTGGACGCGCTGGTCAACCAGGCCTCGATCTACAACTACATCTGGGACGGCCAGGTGAAGATGCCCTTCGTGCTGCGCACCCAGGGTGGTGGCGGTGCTGGAGCAGGCGCCCAGCATTCGAAGGCACTCGATTCAATGCTCGCCCATATCCCGGGCATCAAGGTGGTGGCGCCGTCCACGCCCGCCGACGCAAAGGGCATGTTGAAGGCGGCAATCCGCGACGATCAACCTGTCGTCTTCCTGGAGCACAAGCTTCTCTACAACACCCGCGGCGAAGTGCCCGACGGCGACGTGCTTGTTCCGTTGGGCAAAGCTGCAACGATGCGCCCGGGCAGCGACGTGTCGATTTTCGCAACGTCGAAAATGGTCGTCGAAGCCCTCAAGGCGGCGGAACTCCTTGCATCCGATGGAGTGTCCGCCGAGGTGGTCGATCTTCGATCGCTGCGCCCGCTTGATGTCCATGCCATCGTCGCCTCGATCGCCAAGACGCACCATGCCGTCGTCGTCAACGAGGGCTGGCGCTTTTGTGGATACGCGGCAGAACTGTCCGCCACCATCATGGACTATGCGTTCGACGAGCTCGATGCGCCGGTTGCCCGCGTCACGCTACCGGACATGCCGATCCCCTATTCCGAGCCCCTGGAAACGGCAATGCTGCCCAATGCGGAAAAGATCCGTAGCGCAGCACTTGCCACGTTGAAGTGAGGGATCCCGCCATGGCGAACCATCCCATCACCATCGAAAGTGCCGGCGGCGAGTACATGGAATCCGTTCTCGTCATCACGTGGTCAGCAAAGCCAGGTGAGCGCGTGAAGTCTGGCGACCTGCTGGTGACCGTGGAAACAGCAAAGGCCGCATCGGAAATCGAGGCCGATCGTGACGGCTGGCTCGCCGAGATCCATTTCTCCGAGGGCCAGGAAGCACCGGTCGGGGCTGTCCTTGGCACGATCTCCGATATCGAGCCGCAGCCGGCAGGGCTGCCGGAAGGTCCCTTGCAGGCGCCCACAGCCGTGGCCGCAGGCCTGCCCACCGCGTTCGCTTCAAGCGGACTTGCCGAAGCGGCCACTGCCCCCATTCGGCAGGTTGGTGCACGCGTCATTGCGAGCCCCCTTGCGCGGCGCCTTGCCCGGCAAAAAGGTCTTGACCTTGAGACAGTCACGGGCACCGGTCCGCACGGAAGAATCAAGCAGCGTGACATAGAAAAGGCAATCGCCAACGGGGCGGTGCCGGGACATGCCGTTTCAACAGGAATGCCAGCGCCTGCTCTGAAGCCAGTGTCAGGAGCGCATTCAGTCCCGATCGTTTTCCTTCATGGCTTCGGCGCCGATCGCTTCGTCTGGCGCCAGGTCCTGCCACTCCTCGGTACGCAATTTCAATCGATCACCCCTGACCTGCCTGCACATGGATCGAGCGCTTCTGTGCCTGCCGGAAGCGTCGAGGATCTTGCTCACTTTGTCTCCGACCAGCTGGAGGCCGAAGGGATCGAACGCGCGCATTTCGTCGGCCACTCGCTCGGTGGCGCGACCGCGCTTTGCCTTTCGGCAGTCGGAAGAATCGCAGTGCAGTCGATGACACTGCTGGCGCCAGGAGGGCTTGGGCCCGACATCAACGGCGGCTTCATATCAGGATTGACCGGGTCGATGACAGCGACGGCGCTCGAGCGCTGGCTGGCATTGATGCTGGGAGACGGAGCGAGCCTGCCGCAGGGCTATGCTGCTGCCGTCTTGCGGCAGATGGATCGGGCAGGAAACCGGACGGCACTAAAAGCGCTCGCCGATCGCCTGTTTGCGGACGACACGCAACTCTTCGATAGTCGTCCTGCGCTGGAAAAGCTCACAGTTCCGACCCGGATCGTCTGGGGACGGGCCGACCGCGTCATTTCGGCAGCCCACGCTGAGAGGGCACCTGATCATGCCGCGGTTCACCTGCTCACCGGCGTCGGCCATGTGCCGCAGATGGAGGCCCCGGCCCTGACTGCCCGGCTGATCCTGGAAACCGTCAGAAGTGCTGCATGAGACTGAATGACTGACCTTGGGAAAACAAAGGACCGGACAATGATCTTCGACCATCGTACCTACACCGCCAGGCCTAACATGCTGCCGAGCTTCCTCAAGCTTTATGAGGAGGTCGGCCTGCCCATGCAGCGTCACTATCTCGGCGAGCCGTTCGGCTTCTTCCAGACACATATCGGTGAGCTGTCGCGAACGGTCCACCTGTGGAAATACGACAGTCTTGCCGATCGCGAGACACGCCGTGACCGCATGGAGGCCGATCCTGAATGGCAGGCCTATCGCCGCAAGGTCATCGAAACGGACTACCTGCTCGATATGCGCAACCAGATCCTCAAACCCGTCTCCTTCTTCAACCTGGACAAATAGCATGCATCTTCTCTTCTCGGCCGAAGGGCAAAGCTGGCCGATCCAGCTGACAGGTGATACCGAGCGCACACGTGACGCGCTGCTGCGTTGCCTGCCTCTCGATCTTCAACTGCACACCCCCAAGATTGCCGGCAGCCACATCTACTGGCATGCCCCTTTTGTCGAGGACGTCGAAGGGGCAACCCATGTGCTTGATGCACCCGCCGGGGCGTTCATCTACTGGCCCGTTCGCCAGTTCCTGGAGATCACCTTTGCACCGCTCCAGGCCGAAAATGCCGAGGTCACCGTTCTCGGCAAACTCGATGCGCCAATCGAGGGTATCACCGCGTTGGCAGCGAGCCTTAAGCGCGACCAGGGTCGGCGGATACTATCCGGTCACCTGACCGCCGCCGATGGAGGCGCCCTCGCCCAGCAATCCAACTCCCCTTCATCTTCCTCTCCCCTGCCCGCCGACATTTTGTCAGCGCGCGCAGCTCTATGGGCGGCATGCCCAGGCGATATCGCGCGCGTTACCAGATCGCGCGCCATCATGCACCCGGCAGGACCGGTCTTTGCGGCAGAGGGTGAGGCACGCGTGCTTCATGAATTTTTGTGGTGGTTGCGCGCCGCACGCAAGACCCGTGACGACGCCGTCCTGCGAGCGGCTGCAGCGTTGGCGCTCAACAAGACCGCAACGCGCTTGCGCGATTTCTGTCACATGGACGAGACCCCCGCTCTTCTCTTCCAGCTGGAAGAGTTGATGGACGAGACACTCGACTTCGGTGCCCTGGTGGATGAGGCGATCATCATAGCCGGCCGCATCGGCGCATGGCTCGACCTTCTAATTCCCTGGAACGATCTCAACGAGGCGTTTCGCACTGCACTCGATTGAAGGATCAAGGGACCATGGCTAAGAGAACGATCGGCATTGTCGGTTTCGGTGTGATCGGCCAGCGTTGGGCGGCCGCTTTTGCACATGCCGGCCACACGGTACACGCATACGACCCGAACCCTGGCTCCGAGGCATCGTTCCGTCAGTCTTTCCCTGCGCTGGAAGCGGATCTCGACGCACTTTGGCCCGCCCGGAACCGGGGGCAGATCCACTTTTTCAGCTCGATGAGCGAGGCGCTTTCCGCCGTCGATTTCGTGCAGGAAAACGGCCCGGAAGACCTCGGGCTGAAGCGACAGCTCCTCGCGGAAATTGAAACCCATATTGCAGACAACGTGGTCATTGCTTCCTCCTCATCAGCGCTTCTCGTTTCCGACATGCAGAGCGAATGCCTCAATCCAGAACGTATCGTCCTTGGCCATCCCTTCAATCCGGTCCACCTGATGCCCTTGGTCGAGATCGTTGGAGGACGGCTGACCAACCCGAATGCGCTCGAAACGGCACGATTGCTCTACGAAGAGATGGGCAAGAAGCCGGTGGTAATGACCCGCGAGATCACCGGCCATCTGGCGTTGCGGCTGATGGGGGCCATGTGGCGGGAGGCCATCGCCCTGGTGCGTGACGGGGTTGCGTCTGTTGAAGATGTCGACCGCGCCTTCATCTACGGTCCTGGCCCAAAATGGACCCTGCAAGGGTCGTTCATATCAAACCAGTTAAATGCCGGCGACATGGAAGACTTCCTGCGCAAGTACGGACCAACCTACGAGGCAATCTGGCACACGCTTCTCGACGCAAGGCTCGATGAGGAGACGATCGCGGCAGTAACGGCCTCCACAGCTGCGGCCGTGGGCAACCGCAGCCAGGACCAGCTGAGGACTGAACGCGAGGCGGGGCTGATCGTCCTTTTGAAAGACATCGCACAACACGGCGCCCTTTAGCACGGCCAATACTCTGGAAAAGGAACGATCCCATGAATTATCGAAGTGCAGTTGTGACTGGAGGTTCAAAGGGGATCGGCGCGGCGATTTCGGCTGCATTGGTAAAAGAAGGTTTGACCGTCTACGCGCTCGGACGCGACCAGGCCGCACTTGACGCGCTTGCAGACCGGCTCGGGCCGGGGCTGAAGCCTCTTGCCGCCGACGTGCGGGACCATGAGGCCATTGCAGCAAAGCTTGCCGGTGCCGAAATCGATGTGCTTGTCAACAACGCCGGAGGACTTGCGACGGTCAAGCCGCTTTACGAGCAGACGGCCGAAGAGACCAACGAGGTCATCGCGCTCAATCTGACGGCGCCATTGCAACTGGCGCGGCTTTTGTTGCCCGGCATGATCGCGCGCAAGAGGGGGCATATTTTCAATCTGACAAGCACTGCTGCATCCGCCGTTTTTCCAGGGACAGCCACCTATGGCGCCGCCAAGGCCGGGCTTTCGCAGGCCGGCCGCATTCTGCGCTACGATCTTGCCGGTACTGGCGTCAGGCTTACAGAAATCGCCCCCGGCCGGGTTGAAACCGAGTTTTATCTGAAAGCCTTTGCTGGCGATGCCGAAGCCTTGCGCGAAAAAATGTACACGCATCAACGACCGTTGCGGCCTGCCGACATCGCTTCGGTGCTGATTTCGGCTTTGCGCTTGCCGGACCATGCAAATATCGCGGAACTCATTCTCGCGCCGACCGAGCAGGCCGCGGGCGGCCACGTCTATCCCGCCGCGCCCCAGACCAGTCCCGGCGGCTAGCCCTTGGCGGCTTATGTCCCCGTGAGGCGTTTGAGTACCGCCTCGCAAGCCTGCTGCCAGGCCTGTGGCTGACCGGCCGCGTTCAGAACATTCAGGCCGAGTTCGGTGATGCCGCCTGGCGTGACCAGCTCCCCCAGCATCTGTTCCACTGGCTGGTTGTTTTCGGCGAACAGGCGTCCGGCTGCAACGAAGGTCAGGGCCACAAGCTGGCGCATGGTTGCGGCATCAGCGCCGTTGGCAGCGCACCACGTCGCGCTCTGGCTGATCAGCGATTGTGCCCACCCGTAGATGGCTGCGTTCACGGTCGCAACCTCGAATTCCTGTTCACTGCGCAGGGCAATAGCCGGACCAAGCCGTTCTATGAGCCGGCGCGCGTCGAGGTCATCCGGGAAGAATACGGTCGGGCTGGCGTTGATCTCGGCTGCCGTCAGCGGCATAGCGCGCACGAGCCGAGCCGGAGCCGCCTGGAGGCTTGAGAGCGAGACACCCGCGCATACGCTGATCAGCACCTGGCCCGCGCGCCAGGGCAAACCGGCGACGGCATTTTCCGCGTCATGAGGCCGGACCGCCAGAACGATCATATCGGATCGGCGAACCAGGTCTTCACTGCTGGCTGCGATGCCAATCTTGTAGCGCTGCGAAAGCTCGAGCGATCTTCCTCGTGGCGACAACAGGAGAGACTGTGGCTGCGTGCCGGCGCGCATCAGGCCGGCGATAAGTGTCGCCGACAAATGGCCGACGCCCAAAAACCCAACAATCATTGCAGGCTCCTCATTGAGAAATCTGGGTGTTGCCAACGGCGCCAACTTGATGAACAAGGATGCATAAACATCTGTCGACAACAGTCTTCGACAATTGGAACAGGTCCACCATGAACGAACAAAACGGTCTCACTGCCATCGACGCGACGCCAATCGACGGCGATCCCGAAACGCGCCGTTCCGCTGATAGCAGCGAGCGAGCCTACAACACGATCCGCAAACTCCTGGTCGAATTCAAGCTGAAGCCTGAGGAGCGGATCAACGAGGTGCAGCTTGCCAAAACCTTGGGCGTATCCAGGACGCCCATTCGCGAGGCTCTGAACCGGCTGGCCTCCGAGGGCTTCGTCTCGCTGACGCCAAACCGCGGCTTTTTCGTTCGCAGCCTCAGCACCGAGGGCCTGATCGACCTCTACGAGCTGCGCTCCATCATCGAATGCGCCGCCTTCCGCCTGATGTGCGAACGCGCCGAAGACGACCAGATCGAACGGCTTCGAGACTACTGGAGCGCCATCGTCGATGGCTACCGCCAACAGCCGGCCGACACTATCCTTGCCGAGGACGAAGGGTTCCATCTGCTGATTGCGGAGCTTTCTGGCAATCCGGAACTGGTCAATCAGCTCGCAGCCATCAACGCCCGGATCCGCTTCATCAGACGAATCCAGATCGAGCACCGCACCCATGACATGGGCCAGGTCGCCTCGCATTCCGCGATTGTTGCGGCGGCAATGTCCCGCGACGTGGATGGTGGCGTCGAATTGTTGCGACAGCATATCGAGATGACCGTCTCCGCTACGCAGCAGGCGCTAAAGGACGCGCTGCTCAAGGTGTATTCGCAAAATGAACCGGACGCGCGACGGCATCGGCGACGTGCATCCTGATGTCAGAAGTACGCGATGAATAAATTGAACGCAATAGTGTCGACACTTTCTTGACGTGCTTCGATTTGTCTGCTTCCATGGCGTTGTCGGCTAGAGACCGGAACGGCCTGCCGAAACGCGATCGGATCACAAGGGGAACACAATGAAGTTCATCGCCTCGCTTGCCATTGGCGCAGCATTTATCGCAGCACCGGCCTCGGCCAAAGACATCACCATCGGCCTTGCCGGCCCGATATCAGGTCCACAGGCCTTTTTCGGCTCTACCTGGCATGACGGTTTCAAGCTTTACATCGAAAAGCTGAACGCTGCAGGCGGCGCAAACGGCGTCACCGTCAAGATCGAACAGCAAGACGATCAGGCAGACCCTCGCCAGGGAACACTGGTTGCACAGAAGTTCTGCGACAACGACGATGTCGTGATCGGTCTCGTCAACTTCAACTCCGGCGTCGCCCAGTCGACATTGCCGATCTACGAGGAGTGCACGCTTCCCACCATGACCTTCGGCTCCAACCCGTCGCTGACGCAGCAGGGCTACAAGTTCATGGTCCGTCCAGTCGCCAACGACTTTGCTGGTGCGCTCCTTCCGGCCGAATATGCGTTGCAGAAACTTGGCGCAAAAACTGCTGTTATCGTCAATGACAAGCAGGTCTTCGGCCAGGGCATTTCCGAGATCTTCGGCAAGAACTTCACCGACGGCGGTGGGAAGGTTCTCGACACGCTCTCCGTCGCGCCGACGGACGTCGACTTCACGGCCGTCCTGGCACAGATCAAATCGAAGACACCTGACGTTATCTATCTCGGCGCCGTCATGCCGCAGCTGGCGCTCTTTGCCAAGCAGCTCCACGAACAGGGCCTGAAGACAACGCTGCTGGTGCCGGATGGCGGCTACACCCCCGACTTCATCTCGCAGGCAGGCCAGCCGAACGTCCAGGGTGCGCTCGTTGCGATCCAGGCGCCTCCAACCGACGCCTCGCCCGCGATCGCAGAGTTCTCCAAGCTCTACAAGGACAAGTACGGCAAGGATCCAGGCCCCTACTCCATTTACGGCTATGTTCAGGGCCAGATCCTCGAAGCAGTGCTCAAGGATGCAAAGGATCTGACGCGTGAAGACATCAATGATGCCCTTCATAACGTCAAGGTCGACACAGCCATCGGCCATCTGGAATTCGACGATGTCGGCGAACTCAAGGTTGCGCCCTCCTACCTTTACAAGGTCGAGGGCGACAAGTTTGTTCTTGCCGGTTCGAAATAGGACCCGAAACCATGACGGCGTCCCGACAGGACGCCGTCGCCATCGTGCCCCTGTCGATTGATTTCAATCGAAAGGCCGCGCATCCTATCCTCGCCTGATGGCGTATTCGGACAGGGTCCAAAATGCTTGGAACAGTCATCCAACAAACGTTCAACGCCCTGACGATTGGCTCGATCTATGCCCTTATCGCCCTCGGCTACACAATGGTCTACGGCGTCTTGCGCATGATCAATTTTGCACATGGCGAAATGTTCATGCTCGGCGCATATGCCGCCTTCGTTATTCTTTCCTTCCTCATCGGCGATATGAGCAGTACGAGTGCGGTGATCCTGGCGCTTACTTTTCTCGCCGCCGTCATCGTCGTAGGCCTGATCGGCGTCGGCATCGAGCGCGTTGCCTATAAACCACTGCGCAGTTCCAATCGCCTCGCACCGATGCTGTCGTCGCTCGGTGTTTCGCTATCGCTCGTGACCGCCGTCCAGATCATGGCCGGCCCGCAGCCAATCGGCTTTCCGAGCTTCTTTCCCTCGACGCGTTTCGACGTGCTTGGCGGTACCGTCACTTCGGTCCAGATCGGCATTTTGATTGCCGCCCTTGCCCTGATGTTTGCGCTCTACACACTTGTCAACCGAAGTCGCGCAGGCATCATCGTGCGCGCCGTGTCCGAAAGCAGGCCGACGGCCCAGCTCCTTGGCATCAACGTCAATCTGGCCATCTCGCTGGTGTTCTTTGCCGGCCCCGTGCTCGGTGCCGCCGGTGGTATTCTCTACGCCAGCTACTACGGCATCATGTCTCCGACAATGGGTGCCGTCGTTGGTTTGAAGGCCTTCACGGCAGCGATCCTCGGCGGTATCGGATCCATTCCGGGCGCCATGCTCGGCGCCTTCATCCTCGCCTTTGTCGAGGTCGCCGGGACCGCTTTGCTGCCGATCCTGTCAGGCGGTGTGCTTGGGACCGAATATCGCGACGTCCTTGCCTTCGTCATACTCATCCTCGTTCTTCTCGTCCGTCCGGCCGGCATTCTCGGCGAGCCGGTTTCTGAGGAGAGCATGGTCTACAAGAGGGAGTTCTGATGTCCTCCGCAGATACCTCCGTCCAGGCATCAGCAGGTCACGGCAGGCTCCTTCCATGGCTTGTACTCCTGCTTGCTCTTGCGCTCATCATCGCCACACCCTTCCTTCCCAATTACTATGTCCGGGTCGTCAACGGCCTCTTGATCTACATCCTGCTCGGCATTGGACTGAACATTGTCATCGGTTATGCGGGCCTGCTCGATCTCGGCTTCGTCGCCTTCTATGCCGTTGGCGCCTATACCTACGCTCTCCTTGCCAGTCCGCAGCTTGGCCTTCACCTCCCCTTCCTGCTGATTGTCGTCATTGCGGCGGGCCTCGGGATGATCTCGGGGATCCTGCTTGGCATTCCCGTTCTGAAACTGCGCGGCGACTATCTGGCAATCGTCACACTTGGCTTCGGGGAAATCATCCGCATCATCGTCAACAACCTCGACTGGCTGACCGGAGGTCCGAAGGGAATTGCCCGGCTCGACAAGGCATCGGTTGCAGGCATTGAATTGGCAAGACCCGTCGAGATATTCTGGCTCCTGCTCGTCTCGGTCATCGTCATCGGCACGCTTGTGTGGCGAATGGAGCGATCCATTCTCGGAAAGGCATGGGCAGCGATCAGGGAAGACCAGGATGCAGCACGCGGCATCGGTATCAACACGACGGTCGCAAAGCTCGCCGCCTTTGCCACATCAGCCACCATCGGTGCCATCGCTGGTGTGATCTTTGCCGCATCGCAGAGGTTTGTCAGCCCGGAAAGCTTCTCGCTACAGGAATCCGTACTCATCGTGCTGATGATCGTGGTCGGCGGCATTGGCAATATTCTCGGCGTCGTCGTCGGCGCGGCAATCCTGATCCTCATGCCGGAGGTGCTGCGAGAATTTGCCGAGTGGCGAACCCTATTCCTTGGCCTCTTGATGATTGTTCTCATCATCCTGCGGCCCGCCGGCATCGTGCCTCGCACGTTCGGACCAGATAAACTCATTCGGAGGCTGTTTGCGAGATGACGCTCGTCTTTCAAAACCTGCGAAAGCAGTACGGCCACAACGTAGCCATCGACGATGTCTCAACCCAATTTGCACCGGGGATGATCCACGGCATCATCGGCCCGAACGGTGCGGGCAAGTCGACCCTGATCAACATGACCGCGGGCTCCTATACGGTGTCTTCAGGCTCAATCTTCCTGGACGACCAGAAGCTCAGCGGATTGAAGAAGTACGAGATCGCAAATGCCGGCATTGCCCGGACCTATCAAAACATCCGTCTCTTTGACCAGATGACGGTCCTTGAGAACCTTGAGGTCTGCTACTATCCGCAAGCGGTTGGTAGTGCCTGGAAGGAAATTCTGTGGCCGCCCTTCGCCTCGGCTCGAGAGGCAAGTCGACGCGACGGATGCATGGAATTGCTCACGTTCTTCAACCTGCAGGGTTATGCGAACGCTGAGGCTGGCAGCCTTCCCTACGGACGCCAGCGCATGCTGGAGATCGCCCGCGCGCTGGTCACCAATCCTCGCGTTTTGCTTCTCGACGAGCCTGCCGCCGGCCTGAACCACCACGAGACCGCCGAATTGGCTGCCAAGCTCGCAGAGCTGAGGTCGGCCGACCGCGTGATGATAATCGTCGAGCACGACATGGATCTGGTCATGACGCTCTGCGACAGGATCGTCGTCATGCATCACGGAAAACTGCTCTTCCAAGGAACGCCCGCCGAGGTCCAGGCGAGCACCGACGTTCAACTTGCCTATCTGGGAACAGCCAATGACATCGACGACATCAAGACCGCTGCTACAGATCGCCGGGCTCAGCTCGGGATACGGACGCGTCGGCGTTCTTGAGAACGTCGACGTCGAAATCGACGATCGCGAGATCGTCGTCATCCTCGGACCGAACGGCGCTGGAAAAACGACACTTCTGAACTCGATTTCGGGGGTGGCGCGGCCAACCGCTGGCACCATCTCCTTCGACGGCAAGGATATCACCGGGGCGCGTCCCGAGCATGTGGTGCGCATGGGCCTTGCCCACTGCCCGGAAGGCCGGCAGATCTTCCAGCGTCTGACAGTCGAGGAAAACCTCGTTGCTGCCCATATTGGGCGCGTCGGCAAAAGCTTCGAGACATTGCGCAGCGAGGTCTTCACCTTGTTCCCGGTTCTCAAGGAGCGACGCAATGGCATGGCGAGCCGAATGTCCGGCGGCCAGCAGCAGATGCTCGCGATTGGGCGCGCACTCATGGCCGAACCCAAGCTCTTGATGCTGGACGAACCATCGCTTGGCTTGGCGCCGAAGGTTGTGCAACAGATCTTCCACATCATTCTTGATCTGTCCAAATCGGGGATCTCTATCCTTCTGGTGGAACAGAACGTGCAGCTGGCACTTGAGTGTGGTGACTACGCCTATCTCCTGAACACGGGCCGTGTTCGCCTGCACGGGCCGGCACAGGAAATCGCCGAGCACTCCGCCATCAGCGAGCATTTTCTCGGGGGCGCGAGCGAGGAAACAATCCATGTTTGAGGTCGACTGGAAGACGCCGCACCTATGGAGCAAGACCACGGCGAAGCGCGCTAGCGCGCCAAGCCTTGCCGGGGATCGTAAGACAGATGTGCTCGTCGTTGGCGGCGGATTTACCGGGATGGCAGCCGCCCTTGGCGCCAGGGACAGCGGCGTCAACGTGATCATGCTCGAAGGCAACGAGATCGGCTCGGCAGCCTCCGGACGCAACAACGGCCTCGTTATCTCACATCATTCCAAAGCCTCGCCTTCCGAATTCGAAGCCACCTACGGAAAAGTCTTTGGGGAGCGCTACAACCGCATGGTTGCCGATGCGGCGGGGGTGGCTTTCGGGCTAATGCAACGCTTTGGCATCGACGCCCACCAGGTGCAGGAGGGCTGGATACAGCCCGCCCATACTGAGACGACCTTGCAACGGGCACGGCAGTTCTATGAGCAATGGAAAGCTTTCGGCGCCAGCGTTTCCTGGCTGGACCGCAGCGAGGTGACATCGCGCATCGGCAGCCCCTATCTCGGAGGCTGGATGGTCGCAAACTCCGGTCACATCAATCCCTTCGCCATGACGGTTGGCCTTGCGGATGCCCTGGAACGGGAAGGCGTGACTATCTTCGAAAACTCACGCGCTCTTCGTATCGAGCGCATCGAGGATGGCTGGCGGGTTCACACTGCCGCCGGAAGCGTAAGCGCCCCGGAGGTGGTGCTTGCGACAAATGCGCTGACGGGTGACATCTGGCCGGGTCTTCAGCGGACACTGATCCCGTTCAAGGTTTTCCAGGCGGCAACCGAACCGTTGACCGACGATCTCAAGGCGCAAATCCTCGTCGGCAACCCTGCAGTGTCCGACATGCGCAATGACCTGCGCTACTTTCACTATGATTGCGACAACCGGCTCGTCAGCGGCGGTACCCACACGCTTTGGTTCGACGAAGCCGAACGCGGCCGCGCCAAGGTGGCCCAAGTGCTCCACAAGGCATTCAAGGCGTTCGGCGGCCCTCCCAAGGTCGTTGAATACTGGCATGGAACCTTTGCGGTCATTCCCGACCGCCGCCCACGTCTGTACCGACTGGCGCCTGGTCTCGTCTTCGGCGGAGTCTATTCGGGTCGTGGCGTCGCGCTTTCCATGTCGCTTGGTCAGGAGATCGGTCGTTGGGCCGCGGGTAAACGGACGGACGACGAAATGCCGCTTCCCGTAACAGCGATGCAAAAGATCCGGATGCATGGGTTGGCAGTCCAGGTGGCCAATCGAATGCATCCCTGGCACCGGCTTCAAGATCGCCGTGGCTAGCCTCGCAGACGAGCCGCCTTGCGGACGACCGGGGCACGCCCTCAAGCCACTTTTGGCACTTTTACAGCCTTGCTCATAGGAGAGTACTCGCATGCCCGGTCCCTATGTCATGCCCGTCCATGGCGACGCCAATCTGCCGCGCAGTGTCGACGTCGTCGTCATCGGCGGTGGGATCATTGGCGTGTCAACCGCGCTCGAGCTCGCCGAGTACGGCCTCAAGGTGGCGCTTTGTGAAAAGGGCGGGATCGCGCAGGAGCAATCCAGCCGGAACTGGGGTTGGGTCAGGATTTCGAGGCGCGATCCGCGCGAAGTACCACTCATGGCGGAGTCCCTCAAAATATGGGCTGATCTGAACCGGAGGACTGGCAGGGAAACAGGATTCAAGCGCTCTGGGATCATCTTCACCTGCGCAACCGAAAGGGAGTTCGCGGACCACGAGCGATGGAACCGCAATCTCGATGGCTATCAGATCGAGAGCCGGATGCTGAGCGCTGCCGAATTCAAATCCAAATTTCCGACATCCCGGATGAACATTTCAGGAGCCCTTTATACTCCCGACGATTGCCGTGCGGAGCCTCAACTTGCGGCGCCTGCAATTGCGCAGGCCGCACGGGAACGCGGCGCCCACATCCTGACGGAATGCGCCGTGCGTGGCTTGCAGATGGCGGGCGGACGCGTCACGGGGGTCGTCACCGAACGAGGCGAGATCGATTGCCAGGCAGTCGTGCTTGCCGGCGGCGCCTGGTCCAGTCTCTTTACGGGTAATATCGGAGTGAATTTGCCACAGCTTCGTGTGATGAACTCGGTGCTGCGAACTGCCCCCCTTGATGGGGGGCCGGAAGAAGCGATTTGGGCAAGCGGCTTTGCCACGCGAAAGCGGGCTGACGGTGGCTATACGATCGCCGACGGTATGCGGAACATCGTCGACATCGTCCCGGATTCTTTCCGTCACATGCAGTCGTTTCTCCCTGCGTTGCGACACGAATGGAGGTCGCTTCGGCTGCGCTTCGGCGGCCGTTTTTTCGACGAGGCGCGTATTCCTCGCCGATGGAATCTCGATGAACCGTCACCGTTCGAATACAACCGGACCCTTGACCCCATGCCGTCAAAGGCCATGGCCGATGGCGCCCTCGAGCGTGTAAAAAGAGCCTTTCCGGTCTTTGAGCATGCGCAGGTAGCACAACGCTGGGCGGGGATGATTGACGTCACGCCTGACGCGGTCCCGGTGATCGATGCTGTCGATACCATTCCAGGATTCTACCTTGCCACCGGTTTTTCGGGTCACGGGTTTGGTATTGGCCCGGCGGCCGGTAAACTTATGGCCGATCTTGTGATCGGGCGAACTCCAATCGTGGATACCACTCCCTTTCGGCTTAGTCGTTTTACCGACGGGTCGCAAATCACATTGATCAGCGGCTTTTAGCGAATTTCCGCTGGGCGCAGGCAGTTCGCTGCGTAAAAATCATCGCCTTTAGACGCGCAGCACATATCCGTATCCGCTTCGCAGCACCGAGCCAACGATCTACAAGGGCACGCTTGCCTCACCAGCGAGGTAATACTCGAGACCGCCCTCGCAAACCACATGCCGACATCGCACCTGCAGCTGAAGGAATTGAGGCAGACCTGGGAGCATCTGGCCAACCGACACCTTGCGATGGCCGGGCTCGATACTCGCCCGGTGACCCGGTTGGTCGCGTGTGCTGAGCTCCAGGGCTGCATCCACGGTCGCACGCCTTGTTCGAGCTCGGCGACGATCTTGTCGGTGATGCGGCTGTAGAGATCGAATCGCTGGTTGGTGTGTTGCCTGCTCATGTTTAAACCTCCGTTTTGAGGTTGCGACCATCGGGACCTGCTACGGCGGTCCGAACACCGGGCCGCAAGCGCTGGCCTGCACCCGAAAGGGCCACAACGAAGTGGAGGACGGCAAAGCCGTTGCGGGGCAGCGCGGGCCCGGCAGGACCAAAAGCCGGGGCAGGACGCGAGGCCCGCGACACGACGGCGTGTTTAACGGCAGGAAACACGCTGCCGGATCCACCCGAAGGGCGAACGATGATGAAAGATCGCCTGCCCGGATGGGACAAAGGACGGAACAGGGATGGAAGTTGTGGAAAAGACTGTCGAAACGCGTGCGCAAGCCGGGTGGCGAAGTGCCACAAAAGTCGAGACATCGATTCCCTGACAACAGGAGTTTCACCTGATGACAACGACCAACGAAACAAGATCGCCACCGACCACGGCCTGACGAAGGCTCAGGGCAAGGCTATCGTCGAAGCGGTGTTTGCAGCCATCACATCAGCTGCGACATCTGGCGCGGAAAGCTCGATCCCGGGCTTTGGCAAGTTCAAGCCGAAGGAAACACCGGAGCGCGAGGCACGCAATCCGGGAACGGGTGCGGTCATCAAGGTCGCCGCGCAAAAGAAGCTTGCCTTCACGCCGGCCAAGGCTCTCAAGGATGCGCTGAACAAGTAGGACGAGCCCGCTTCGCTCAAGTCGGGGTGAAAGGGCTCGTCACTCGATACGCCGGCGAGCCCCTCAATGCATGTCCCGGTGTCTCATCCCCGCCGAGTGGCTGAGGCCCTTCGAATGGTTCGCCTTCACCACCTGGCCGAGCGACTGCCGCGACAACTCTCCGGCGGAGGTCCTAAATTGGTCGCCTTGATAGGAATCGAACCGGCAACAGGTTGGTCAGATAGCTTAAGTGTCTGAAAAGACATCGCCCTCCGCGGGAACGATGGCTTTCAAGGGCATCGATGCGCACTGACCTTCGTCCGTATCATCCGGACTGCCATCAACCGGAATGACGTAAAAATAGGGAACTGGTCTGTCTTCCAATGCGAGACATCGGCAGAGGCACAGCGTTCGATTTGTCTGGTGATCATCGATCGTATCAGTGCGACGGCGCGCAGGTGGAAACCTTGGCGTGGAGGTTTAAGCGCACCGAACAAGGCGCTGCCAAATTGACCCGTTCGAGACTTTGACACCCTTTACTCTTGTCTCTTTCAGATTGACAAATGGAACAACGTTTAAAGTCAACTTGATATTCACTTTGAATTCGTGCGATAATGTCCATTATGAATGAACAGACCACGCCCAAGCTAAAGTACCTCATCCAATCGGTTCCGCAGGGCTTTCTTGTCGATTCGGCTTGGACGGCACGCCACGCAATCTCACGGCAATCCGTATCGGCGTATATCAAGCAGGGTTGGCTCGAACGGATCGCGACAGGCGTCTACCGACGCCCATTTTCGGTAAGAGAAACGACGCAAGCCGTCACGGGTTGGAAAATTCCCTTGTTATCCGCGCAATGGATCATGGGACATGTTTTCCACGTAGGAGGCTGGACCGCACTTGGATTGCGCGGCCATTCCCACTACCTGCAGCTGGGCGGCGATACACGCGTGTACCTCTACGGCTCCGATATACCTGATTGGCTTATGACATTGACAACCGATGCCAGGTTCGTCCGACGAGGTCATGGACTGTTCCCCGACGAGAACAACGGCGTCGAGGACAGCGAATTCAGCCTCTCCGATACTCCAGATGGAGAACTGGCGATGAGCCCGTGGCGCTGGCCTATCAAAATGTCGTCTGCAGAGCGGGCGATACTGGAGATTCTCGATGAACTCCCGAAGAACGAAAGCTTTCACAACATCGACATGGTGTTTGAGGGAATGGTCAATCTGCGCCCGAAAATGTTGACGACGCTGTTGATCCAGTGTCGCAGCGTAAAGGTGAAACGTCTTTTCTTCGTCTATGCCGACAAGCACGCGCATGCGTGGCTCAAGCATATCGACCGATCGCGGATCGATATGGGACGCGGCGATCGAGCACTGCTCCCAGGCGGAAGGCTCCACCCGATTTATCGCGTAACGGTCCCAGCCGACCTGCTGCCAAAGGAGAATATCGATGGCGCGTGATCGCTATATGCGGCAGGTCGAACTGCTGGTCCGGACGTTGCCCTATATCGCGCGGCAGGATGTCTTCGCTCTCAAGGGGGGAACGGCCATCAACCTGTTCTACAGGGATATGCCTCGTTTGTCGGTCCAGGACATACATCGCTGACCAATTCCAGGCGCTACTCAAGCATCGCGACTTTGACGATTTTCTTGAGGGAAATTTGCGTGGGCAGCCCGGCCGCGCAGCTATCGTGCGTGCGCGCTACGTTGCCATCAGCCACTGCGCAGACGGTCGTGCAGATGCGCATTGAAGCAAACTGGTATAGCCAGAAAGGCACCAAGACCGCAGACAATCGTGACCATGCAGGGCTTGGCATCAATGCAAGCGGCGTGATTTGCATCGTCGTCGACGGTTCTACCGCAGGTGCGGGCAGTGGAGAATATGCCCAAGCGATCGTGCGGGAAGTGATCGACTGGTTCAACGGCCTACAAGGAGCGCTGGATCTCAATGCGCTTTCGAAACTGCTGCGCGGAATCCATCTAGATTTGCGCGCGCGTTTTCCTCGGGGCTCTGCCAGTTTCGCTATTGTGCATACCGACCGAAGAACACGAATGACAGTTGTCCATGCAGGCGACTGTCTTCTAGGCCAGATTGATCGAGGCGACAGAATTCACTGGCGGACTCAGCCTCACACGCTTGCCAATGCGCTTACCGACGTTGCACTTGAGGAACTATCGAAGATACCGGCCAGGCATCTCCTCACCAAGAGCTTTCGTTCCCGTGAGTACGTGACACCTGAAATACTCGAAACGAACAGTTTGCCTGGCGTCTATTTCATCTGCACGGATGGCTTCTGGGCCGAACTTTTAGCACACGAGCAGCTTGCCGTGATCGAGGGCCGCGAAGTCGAGGCGAACGGAGAGCACGACGACTGCAGCGTTCTAAAACTCGCCATCACGGATATTGCCGACCCGCAGCTTGTCATGGTTGTGGGAGTGGCCTCCCCAAATTTTTACAGGACCCACATATAGCGGCTGTGAGCTACTCATCGTCTTGCAGCCTCCAATGCCAAAGGGGCTGGGCTCTTATCGAACCTCAGCCCGATCGCATCAACTTCAAGACGGTAGCCGTAGATGGCATGCAGCAGCAACGCATGCGGCAATGCCACGGAAGTAGATCCGGCCCGAAGCTCAGGCCACGGATGAAGCAGACTTCGAACCCGCGTCGAGGCATACATTCGCGACAGGCTCGCCGAGCGCGACCTCTGGAACGAGCCATGAAGGACCTCTTCCAGGAGCCTGAGGGCGCAATACCCCTTGAACCGCATGAGAGAGAGGAACTGCTTCAGACTCACGCACCGCCGTGATCTCAACGAGGCGGAGCGGGAAAACATCGTCGAGGGTGCGGCCTCGGCACGCGGTCGCCGGCGCGTATCGCGTGAGCGAATGCTCAGCGAGGACTTCATGCGGACATTGCACAAGCGGATGTTTGGCGACGTCCGGGAATGGGCCGGCACCTTCCGAACGACGGAGCGCAACATCTGGCCGATGGCGGTGAACTGCGCACTCGCTACGTCGCAACCCTCCGCGCAGGCGACAACCATGATATCGCGCCGCTGCTAGAATTCGCGCGTACCTGATGGGCGCGGCCTCAGTACGCATCGCCTTGGAGGGATAGAACGGCGCGGTTACCACGCTATCGTATGCGGCCCAGATCCACGGCCCGGTTACGTATGATCGCCTCCATGGCGAAATACCCCGTCACCGTGGCCAGATCAAAGTTGTTGATCAGCTTCTGATAGAAAGCGTCATAGCCGGATATTCCGCGTGTGATGACCTTGATCAGGTAGTCCCAGTCTCCGCCGATACGGTAGAAGTCGATGACCTCGGGCAGCCGATCCACGTGTTTGCGAAAATCCTCGGACCATTCCTTGGAATGGTGCCGGGTCCGGATCATCACGATTGCCGTCAGATCGAAGCCAAGTAGCTCGATATTGATTTCCGTCCGGGACGCCCCGATCACCCCGCTTGCCTGTAGCCGCTGCAGACGCCGCCAGCACGCATTTTGAGATAGCCCGACCTGCCCAGCCAAATCACGTTGTGCAAGGGCAGCATTTCGCTGCAGGCACGTCAAAATTTTCAGATCAATATCATCAATCTTGAAGTCTTTTTCGATCATATGACCCAAAGCCTGGCCTTATTTGCTCAAAAACGGTGAAGTTTCCAACCGTGATGTGCATTACTATCGTTGTCAATTGCCATCTGGAGATTGACCATGCGCCAGCGACCGAGCCGCCTCCCATCGAAAGAACTCGTCACCGCGCTCGCAAGCTTCAAGGCCAGCCTCGACATGGCCGATCCCATTGACGCTTTCAGGGAAGGACTCATCGGCTCAAAGGCTAAGGTGAACGGGCCGTTCGGCCTCAAGGATCTCGTCTATGCCGATTACGTCGCATCGGGACGGGCGCTGAAGCAGGTCGAGGACTTCATCATGGAGGAAGTCCTGCCCTATTACGCCAACAGCCATACCGAAGCGTCCTATTGCGGAGGCATGATGACGCGCCTTCGCCGCGAGGCACGATCGGTGATCGGCGAATGCTGTGGCGCCGATCGCCAGCATGCCGTCATCTTCGCGGGATCCGGCGCCACCGCTGGCCTCAACCGGCTCGTCAAGCTGCTGGGCGTCACCGATGTGGTTGCTTCGGGCAAGCGGGTCCATCTCATCATCGGCCCTTACGAGCATCATTCGAACATCCTGCCATGGCGCGAGAGCGGCGCGGAGATCACGGAA
Organism: Rhizobium sp. P1_C7; assembly: GCF_056406295.1. NCBI lineage: Bacteria > Pseudomonadati > Pseudomonadota > Alphaproteobacteria > Hyphomicrobiales > Rhizobiaceae > Rhizobium > Rhizobium sp. P1_C7. The sequence continues at coordinate 147,522 of NZ_JBFUAL010000011.1, read as the reverse complement.
ATTGCAGAGGGTAGCGAAGGCGGCCCCGACACCGTCCTGTTGCAGGAGGCTCTTGCAAGCGGAGGCCAAGACCTCACAGTCTGCTCGTTTTCGGCGGCATCGAATATCACCGGCATCTCCACCGACGTCACGGCGATCACGAGGATCGCAAAAGCGGCCGGCGCGAAAGTCGTCTGGGACTATGCCGGCGCAGGCCCCTATCTGCCGATTTCGATGACGCCCGCGAAGGACGCCGAAATCGATGCAATCGTTGTCTCCCCCCACAAATTCATCGGTGGCCCGGCTGCGTCGGGAATATTGATCGTCAGGCACGACGCCGTCGTCACCAGCAAACCCTCCTGGCCGGGCGGCGGTACCGTCAAGTTTGTTTCGCCCACAGGTCACGACTACAGCGATAGTCTGGAATCGCGCGAGGAGGCGGGAACGCCTGATGTGATCGGCGACATCCGTGCCGCCCTCACCTTCCTTGTCAAGGATGCCATCGGCCTCGCCGAGATGCAGCGGCTGAACGACGCGTTGACCCGGCGAGCCTTTGCGGCGTGGCAGGACGTGCCGGAGATCGAGCTGCTCGGCCCCACATCCATGGCGCGGCTGCCGATCTTTTCGTTTCGCGTGCGGGACGGCAAAGGCGGCTATGTCCATCAGCAGCTCGTCACCCGCATGCTGAGCGACCGCTTCGGCATCCAAGCGCGCGGCGGCTGCGCCTGCGCCGGACCCTATGTGCATCGGCTGCTCGCAATCGATGCAGAGGCGTCGGACCGGATGCGGCAGGCAATTCTGGACGGCCGGGAGATCGAGAAGCCGGGATTCACGCGCCTCAACCTCAGCGTCCTGCTGTCGGAAGACAAGATCGCCTTCATTCTCGAATCCGTTATCCAATTGGCCAAAGATGCCGCGTTTTATGAGGGGCATTATACCTTCGATCCTTCCCGGGCGATCTTCTCGCCGCTGGAATCGGAACTGCGGGAAGCCGCCTATGCGTAAGCCTGACGTCGCAGCCTTCTACGATCCACGAACCTACTCCATTCAGTATGTCGTAAGCGACCCGGAGACCGGGTCCTGCGCCATCATCGACCCCGTTCTCGACTTCGATGAAAAATCCGGCTCGATCGCAACACATAATGCCGATGCGCTGGTGAAGTATGTCCGCGACCATAACCTGCGACTTCAATGGATCCTCGACACGCATCCGCATGCCGATCACTTTTCGGCCGCCGCCTATTTGAAAGAGCAGACAGGTGCGCCAATGGCCATAGGTGCTCATGTGACAGGTGTGCAGAAGATCTGGTCGGACATCTACAACTGGCCGGATCTGCGCGTCGACGGCAGCCAATGGGATCGACTGTTCTCCGACGGCGATCGCTTCACGATCGGCGATATCGATGTCAGTGTCATGTACTCGCCGGGCCATACGCTCGCGTCGATAACCTATCTCGTCGGCGATGCAGCCTTCGTGCACGACACGATGTTCATGCCGGACAGCGGCACGGCCCGCGCGGATTTCCCCGGCGGCAGCGCGAAATCGCTGTGGTCCAGCATCCAGGACATTCTGGCGCTGCCCGACGATACGCGCATCTTCGTTGGGCATGACTATCAACCCGGCAGGCGGCAACCTCTGTGGGAAAGCACCGTTGAGCGTCAGCGGACCGAGAATATCCATCTGGCGCATTCCCCGAGTGAGGAGGAATTCGTCGCCATTCGGGAAGAACGGGATCGGATCCTGCCGATGCCGAAGCTGATCCTTCACGCGCTGCAGGTCAACATCAATGGCGGCCAGCTTCCGGAACCGGCTGAGAACGAGATGCGCTACCTCAAGCTGCCGATCGGCGCTTTCCATGCTGCCGTCTGGTCCTGACAAACGTCTCGCCGAGACACACTCCCCGGCAAGACACCATCATTCCTCCACCGCGGTGGGCCAACAGACATGTCGCTGGATCTCTATCAATACGGCATCGGAACGATCTGTGGTGCACTGGTCGGTTTCACACTGGGCCTGCTAGGCGGTGGTGGCTCGATCCTTGCAGTTCCGCTCCTCGTTCATGCCGTCGGCCTTGCGAACGCTCATGTTGCCATCGCCACCAGTGCAGTTTCCGTGGCCGCCAACGCCCTGATCAGTCTCGTCATGCATGCGCGCCGCGGCACAGTGGTCTGGCGATATGCAGGACTCTACTGTCTGACAGGGATCCTTGGCGCCCTGGTTGGCGCAACCTTCGGCAAGATGCTCGATGGAAATCGTCTTCTTCTCTGGTTTTCCGGGCTTATGGTTGTCGTAGCCGTACTGATGTTGCGGCGCATGAGGTTAACGAGTGACAACATATGCGCCTTTGAGAACCGGAAGTCTCCAGGGGTTCTTGCCGTTGGTGCGGGTACAGGTGTCATCTCCGGGTTTTTCGGGATAGGTGGCGGCTTCCTGATCGTCCCTGGGCTGATCTTGTCGACTGGCATTCCGACGATCAATGCCGTCTCGACCTCGCTGGTCGCGATCGTGGCGTTCGGCTCGACCACAGCGGCGACCTACTCCCTCTCTGGCCTCGTCGACTGGCCGCTCGCGGCGTTCTTCATCGCCGGTGGTGCGATCGGTGCCGTCATCGGCTGCAGTCTCTTGCAGCTGCTGAAGCCGTATCAGTCCACCCTGAACGGCCTATTTGCCGGTGTCATCCTGATCTTCGGCGTCGCCATGGCTTGGAGTACAATGACTGCCTAACGGCGCCGTCGGCCGGATTAGAAGAATTTCAGCTTCCGAACCCTTGCTTGCAAAGCCGCATCAGTTCGTCGGGTGTGAGCATTGTCCAATGCAAGGTCTGGCAGCAGATCGTTGGCGCGCAGCACGATTCATGAAACTTCCTGACCTCGTTCGTCAGGCGACCACTCTTCTACTGCGATCTCGCCGTTCGCAAGCAGATGCGTACAGATGAAAGTGGACAGTGTGTCTTGTCGGATCACGGCAGCGCATAGGCGACCGGTTCGATACGCCGCGGTATCGACCGCGATACGGTTGGCGTAAACTTCGGGGCGCAAGGAGCTTGTGATCGTATGACCATGCACAACTATGTGGTCGAACGCGTCCATATGATCGAGAAAGCCAGAGCGGATCCATCGCAAGTCGTAGTCAGTCTGCGCCGTGAGCGGAATTCCAGGGCGGATTCCAGCATGAACAAAGCAGAAGCGGCCGATCTCCTTGTACGTCAGCGCGTTTTCCAGCAAATTGGAATGGTGCGGAAAGGCGTCACGAATGTCTGCGGCGATACCCTTGAAATCAGGCACCGGGCGATCGGAATAGGCGCTTACGGTTGCGACCCCGCCCCAATCCATCCAGTTGACGGCATCTTCGTAGGTAAGCTCCTCGCGAAGCAAAGCGCGCAGGTAATAATCGTGATTGCCTAGAACCAGCCGTGAGCCGGGATAGAGAGCAAGTGTCGAGGTCACAAGATCAAGCACATGCGGGCTGCGGGGTCCCCTGTCGATCAGATCGCCCAAAAAGATTACGATCGGCTTCGATCGGCGTTCGCTGGAGGCGACAGCGATGTGGCGGAGCAACGCTTCGAGAAGGTCGGCGCGTCCGTGAATGTCGGCGATTGCATAAATATCGGACGGCACATTGTCGGTGGTCATACCCACTATTTTCTCCCAAAAGAAACCATTGCGAAGAGGCAAAGCTGCAGCGCTGATTTCTTCCGCTTGTGCACGCCGAGGTGTTCGACGAAGATTTCACGCATGTCGCTTCCCATATAGCTTCATCATCGCATCGGCCAGCTCGACTTCGAGGCCGGCGCCTTCTGTCACGTGAACCCGCAAAAAACATTCCGAAAGGTGAGGGCGCCGTCGAAGAAGCCATTTAGGGGCGATTGCGATACCACTTTGGTTGTCGCAGATCCGATGTCGACCCATCCTATACAGCGATCGATCTCACAGGCCATCGGTTGTCGGCGGCTGCGCTCGCGCGGCGCTTGGCGCGCAGTTCCGTGGTGGCGAAATATCAGTCAGTGGATAGTCGCATGCATCGCGCATGAGCGTGCTATGTCCGGCCGAAGCTCGAAGGTCCGCCGAAGAAGCCGCGCGGCCTCGTCCATCACGAGGACGACGTCCGTCAGCCTTTCGATCTCGAGATGAAGCCTATAGGCCTCGACCTCGTCGAGACCTGCTCCAACCAGTCGCTTCACAGTGTCGATCAGGCGCTCCGTGCGATCAACAATATCGAGACTGTTCTCGATGATCATTTCAAGCATGTGTTTTCCCCTCGCTTGCAGGTCAAGCGTGGCGGAGAATCACTTTATTCGCAATCCCCGAAGGGACCTAGATCCGCTCTCGTACTCTGTCGTAAAGATCGCGCATCTCGTCGAACGCGCGGTCATAACGCGAGCGCGGCGGGGCCGAGCGTGAGCTTGCCAGCGCGAAGGCGATGGCTCCAACTGCGGCTGCGACCGCGACCATCGTCGACACCGGATACAACTTAACCGTCGCTTCGGTCTGCCGGGCAGCCACGCGCGCGCCGCCCTTGATACCCTGCGCCACGGACGTCACCTGCTTTTGCAAGGTCTCAAGCTGCTTGCGCAGGGCGCCGAGTTCTTCATGGAGATCGTGGTCAGGCTGGACGGGAACGCCCACTTTTCCCGTCGCGGTATCGACGACACCCTTCGGCACAGGCGTGGCGATCCCTGCACCGGTGGTGTCAAGGGTGGAAGCTCGAGTGGTGGGTTTACGTGGTGCCATTGCGGTGACCTCCTTAAGATTGAGTTTGCGTCTAAACTGGTGCTGTGTTCTTTGCCCGGCAAGCCTCTCGCGCCATCCGATTGCGTGAGCTTCCCAATAAGTTCTGCGTAGCAGTGAACGTCTTGCCGCGTTGGGCGGCTTTGTGCGAGGAGAGGATCGGCAAGAGCGTGGCTGCGCTACTTCAGTCCGAAAGCTCGTGGTCGTCGTCCTGTTCGACCGCCGCTCCGCCTGGCCGAGCAGGGCGGACATTTCCTGTGCGCCATCATGCCTTTCGTTACGAGCCCATCCGATTGCGGACATCTGATTCACCCTGCGTTCAGTGCGCTCGTTGTCAGCCGTTGGGGCGAATGACGACTTTCACGCAGCCGTCCTCCTTGTCACGGAAGGTCTTGTAGGCTTCGGGGCCTTCTTCCAGGCCAATGCGATGGGTGATCAGGAACGACGGATCGATCTTGCCGTCGACGATGAGCTTCATCAGTGGTTCAAGATACCGCTGTACATGGGTCTGGCCGGTTTTCAGCGTCAGCCCCTTACCGACGAACGCTCCCAAGGGAGCCGGAACTGCCGGACCAACAAAGACCCCCGGAAGCGAGACTGTCCCACCTGGACGGCAGGCAAGGATTGCTTGGCTCAAGGCATAGGGGCGCTCCGTCGAGGTAAGCTTGGTCTGGAGGCTTTCCATCATGCCGCCCGCTCCGTGGCTTTCCATGCCGACGGCTTCAATGGCCGCATCGGGACCCTGGCCTCCAGTCATCTCCACAATTCGCTTCTGCAGGTCTTCATCGGTGTAATCGAGCGTTTCGGCCCCGCCCTGTCGGGCGAGCGCAAGGCGCTCCGGTACGGTGTCGATTGCGATCACGCGCTCGGCGCCCAGAAGGAACGCGGACTTGATGGCAAAGAGGCCGACTGGTCCGCAGCCAAACACGGCGACCGTCTGGCCCGGCTGAATGTCACAGTTCTCCGCTGCCATGTAACCGGTGGGGAAGATATCAGAGAGAAAGAGCACCTGCTCGTCACTCAGACCATCGGGAACTTTAATCGGCCCGACATCGGCAAAGGGCACTCGCAGATACTGTGCCTGACCGCCGGGAAAGCGACCATACATGTCCGAATAACCAAACAACCCTGCCGTCGGATAGCCGATCTGCTCCGCCTGTTTGGCGCCCGAAGGATTCGACCTCTGGCACAAGGAAAAAAGGCTTCGCTGACACATGGAGCACTCGCCGCAGGAAATCGTGAAAGGCACGACGACACGGTCGCCGACCTTGAGCTTGGAATTGCCGCGCCCAACCTCGACGACTTCGCCCATGGTTTCATGGCCCATCACGTCGCCCGCGTGCATGCCTGGAACAAAGCCGCCATAGAGATGTAGATCGGAACCGCAGATGGCGCAGCTCGTCACCTTGATGATCGCGTCGCGGTCATCCTGAATGATGGGATCGTCCACTTCTTCACAACGAATGTCGCCGCTGCCGTGCCAAGTCAAAGCCTTCATGTCGTTCTCCTCTGCGCGTTCTATTTTTGAGTGAGATTTTTGTCGAAGTGGGAATGAGGGCCGGTCACTGCCGCCAGTCGCGTCATGGCCCGGACGCCCCATCGGTGTCTTGGCAAGGATGGATCGACGTGTAGGGTGAAGAGCACAGGCATCTGCGATCAGACGCTTGTCGTCGCGGGTGTGTCTGGTGCGGACGCACCAGCGGCTCGTGTCCCTGCCGGAAAAACATGCTGCAGCCAGTTTGCAACGAACGATGCCACTTCTTCCCAGCCCGGCTCACCGCAGATGTAGTGGCTCCGCCTTGGAAACTCCTGAAAAGCGGTCACGCTGCCATCGTCTTCGTAAGCTCTGAAATACTTCTCGCAGAGGTCAGCAGGGATAATCTCGTCTTTCTCCGCTGCGACCAGAAGCAGCGGAGCGTGCGGACGCGAGAGATCGATCTTGCCGGAAGCCCCCATGCAATCGCGAAGGACGTTGCGACTATCGTGCGTGGCGGTCTCCACGAAGGCGGCGGCTGCCTGTTCCTCGGTCAGCGTGTTTGCGAATGAGCCATGAAAGGTCTCGGCGTCCATGAACACCGGCTCGTCGCCCCTGAAGGGATTGGCGATGATCGCACTGTTCTTGATGAAGCCCCAGTCGAAGTCGAGCATCGCGTTGGGCGCGACGGATGAAATGGCGACGGCACCGGAGACGAGATCCGCCGCGAGAAGCTTCTGGGCGACCAGACCGCCGACCGAGTGTCCGACGACAATGGGCCTGTCGAGCCTTGTCACGACGCCAACGATCCTCGCATAGATCTCATCGAAGCTCAGCTCACCCAGGCCGCGGGGCGGGTTCTGACGAAGATGGGCGGGTTCGCCTTCATGCAGCGGCCAGGCCGGTGCTGTGCAATCGTAGCCCTTGTCGGTGAAGAATCGAATCCAATGGCTCCAGCTTTTCGGGTTTTGAAACATGCCGTGTACGAATACGATCCGGGTCATTTGTGATCTCTGAAGCTAAGGTCGAGAGTGACAAACTTCTGTTCGCACAAGTTGTTCCGCTCGACGTGGCAATTGGCCGGCCCGGACACGCGATCGTCGAAGCGCGTACATTGTTGATCGCAAAGTTGATCGCAAATTACTTTCGGAAACGACCATGCGATCCATGTCGCGCTTCACGAGCTGCCTTCTTCTCCGAGCCTGCAAATACGACGCCGTCTTCGAGTGCATCGGACTGGGGCGTTTATAGAAAGGCTAATTCGTTGGGATCGAGGGAACCCAGCCGCCGATGGCGCATTTCCGGGCAATGGCCGATCGTTCAAACTTCCTGCGCCTGTCCGAGTTAGTCGTTGCGCTGGCGGGCCACCGTCACGTTCTCGTCGGCGCCTCGCTGGTGACTGCATCCTGGTGCTTCGTCGGGGCTCTTCTGCACCTGCCTCAAGAATGGTTTCTTTTGACGAACATGGTCGGGACGATGATGACGTTGTTCCTCCTGCTTCTCATGCAGCACTCCCAAAACAGGGACATGCGCGCGGTGCAAGCGAAGGTCGACGAACTCATTCGCTCGAGCGACAATGCAAGAAATCACCTGATCGGCGCCGAACAGCGCGAGGCGCATGAAATTGAGCAAATGATCAAAAACAGTCAGGCCGACGCCTGAGCGCCGGCGCTCTTCTCCGCCTTCTCATCCGCGACGTCCTCGACGCACGCCGCCTTTTCCGCCAGGGTCTTGCTCATGTCCCGAAGCTCCTGCTCGTCTAGCTTCTCAATGCCCACGAACTTGTTCTGTGCCTGCGACGTTAAGATCAGCTCGTCGAGCTTGGCCTGAAGAGCCTTGCCATCACGGTTCTGGCTGTTCTGCAGAACGAACACCATCAGGAACGTGACGATGGTGGTCGATGTATTGATGACAAGCTGCCACGTCTCCGAGTAGCCGAAGAACGGCCCGGAAGCCGCCCAGACCAGGACAAGTGCCACCGCTGTGACAAAGGTGGCGGGCTTGCCCGAAAGATCTGCGATGTTGGTTGCGAACTTGGAAAAGAACTTCGACGTGGATCCGCTCATGTGTACCTCTCTTGTCCGGTCTTGCCCGGCGCGATGATAACGCGCCGAAGTGCGGCCAGTTCCGGTCTCGGACACCTGGTGAAGATGGATGGGATATTTACCGGCGGACCGCTCACGCAGCCTTCAGCCGCTTTCGATGTCGACTGCCGCTGGATGATCGGGCACACACAGGTCTCGGCCGCGCTGCGCGCCTTGCGGGCTTCGAAGGGCGGCCTCGACTAGGTCGGCGGTTGCCATCAGCAGCAGCCGCTCGTCCGCGACCACCAGTACTTTTCGATTCATGCGGGCCCGACCATCGAAGGGATGACCGACAAGATAGTGGCGCCGGCGTTTCTCGCACTGGCTGACCAGATCCGGACGCTGCGAATCCTGAACAAGAAGGAGGCCTGAGGGAACTTACCGGGCCGGCGGGGATTTCTTTGCAGTAACCGGAGGAAACCCATGCCAGACCCAGCAAAGTCGCCCGCAGTGCAATCAATGCTCAACGAGCAGGCCTCGCAGCGCGAAGCGAGCCGAAAAGGCACTCTCGACAAAGGACTTGAGGACACCTTCCCTGCATCCGACCCAGTGTCCGCCACGCACACTGCGGTTCCTGCGGGCCGTACCGACGTCGACGAGGCGGAACGTGTCCGCGACAGTGCCGACGAAAGCTTTCCCCTTGTCGACAGCGCCTTGCGGTCGGCCAGGTTGACCGACAAAGACGACGACCGCGTCGATCACGACGAAGTCCGTGCACTGCGCAGGGAGACGGCAAGACTGTCGGAATCCGCAGGCGAGATCGCGTCGGGTGCCGTACGCGTCGCCAAGGCTGAGGCGCAGTCGTTCTGGAGTGATATCGAACAGCGCGTCCGGGATAGGCCATTGACGGCCGTTGGGATCGTGGCCGCCCTCGCCTACGTGTGGGGTGCGACGCGCTGAAGCAAGAAGGGAAGGGAAGGCGGCATCATATGCGAGGCCGCCTTCCTTACTTCAGGCCGTACGTCTGACCATTCTCGCGAGAGCGATCAGAATGCACGCGCCGACGAAGCCCGCAATGAGATATCCCAGCCATCCGCCGAGGACGACGCCGAAGAGAGACAGGATGAAGTTCGCGACGATCGCGCCAACGATCCCGAGGAGGATGTTCATCAACACCCCCATGTTGCTCTTCATGAACATCTCGGCCAGCCAACCTGCAAGGCCGCCTACGATGATTGCGGCTATCCAGCCGATACCGACGTTTTCCATTTGAACTCCCCTGAATGTGGTTGTGGGTGGCCGCCCGGCGTACGGTGCCGTGCAACCAGACCGGTAACCCTCATGGAGCTTGTTGGTTCCACGAGCGTGGCTTCGTCCGGCCCCGGTCGCCTCATCAAGCAGTCGTGCGCTATCCTCGCGAGATCGACGACACTTCGCGCCCGGCGCCGATCCGAAATCCGGCTCGGGGCAACGACAGAGTCGTCAACAGCCAAGCGAAGGTTCCAAGGGCTTTCGGTTTCACAGCTTGCGCTCCAACGGCTCGCCAGGTCCTGGTCATCCGCGACATTGTATTGGTCAACGACATTTAAGGATCCGACCGAAGGAAGAACCACGATCATCAATGGAAATTGCGGCTCTTCACCTTCAAGGTGTCGATGTGGAGATCAGGAACGAAGATGTCCCTCGGCTTGGGTGGCGCTGCCCGATCCCTCGAATCCGGACTTCCCGGCGACCCGTGCGCAAACTCGTCCCCCCTGCCTGTCGGCAACTTGAAGTCGATGTCGCGATCTGCCAGCCCAGACAGGTCGCCCGACAGATCGAAGAGCTGCTGGGCGACCAAATGGACGACGTCGCCCTCGCGTTGGATCTTCCCGTTGATCGCCATCATCGATGCCCCCAGGACGACGCGACGGCGCTTCTCAAACAATGACGGCCAGACGACCACGTTGGCCGGGCCGGTTTCGTCTTCGATCGTAAGGAACATGACGCCTTTCGCACTGCCCGGCTTCTGACGCACCAGCACCAGACCGGCAGTCATCAACCAGCGGCCATCGCGCGCGCTCATCGCCTCGTGGCAGGTGGCGATGTTCCTTTGAGCGAGATCTCGACGAAGGAAGGCGATCGGATGCTCGCGAAGAGTCAACCCTGTGTGGCCGTAGTCCTCGACCACGTTGTGACCCTCGGTCATTTGCCGAAGTTCAACCTCCGGCTCCTGCTGCTCTGCGATCGTCCTCATCTCGCGTTCTGCCGCGGCCGCAAACAATGGAAGGGGCTCGTCCCGTAGAGCCTTAATCGCCCAGAGCGCGTCACGACGCTCAAGCTTCAGGGATGGGAGGAAAGCATCTGCCTCGGCCAGTTCGACGAGCGATGCCGCCGGAACTCCGGATCGCCGCCACATATCGTCGACGCTGTCGAACTCTGAACCCATGCGGGCTGCGACGATCCGCGCGGCATCGGCGACCGCCAGTCCCTTGACCAGCCGCATACCAAGCCGGACGGCATGGCGCTCCCTATTTCCGATCCGTTCAAGGGTGCAGTCCCATCTCGATCGGTTGACGCAGACCGGTCGGATTTCGACGCCATGGTTCCGGGCGTCGCCAACGATCTGCGCCGGGGCATAGAAGCCCATCGGCTGGCTGTTCAGGAGCGCGGCACAGAATGCGTCGGGATGGTGGCATTTGACGAAGTTGGACGCGTACGCGATCAGGGCGAACGACGCGGCGTGGGACTCCGGGAAGCCGTAGCTGCCGAAACCCTCGAGCTGGCTGAATGTCTTCTCGGCGAATTCGGTCGTGTAGCCGTTCTTCACCATGCCGCTGACAAGCTTGTCCTTGAAGCGGGAGACGCCACCGGTGAATTTGAATGTCGCCATGGACTTGCGGAGTTGATCGGCCTCGCCTCCGGTGAAGCCGGCGCAGACCATCGCAACGCGCATCGCGGACTCCTGGAAGAGCGGGACGCCGAGCGTCTTTCCAAGGACGGCCTCCAGTTCGGGCGTCGGGTATTCGACCTTTTCCTTGCCTTCCCGCCTCCTGAGGTATGGATGCACCATGTCGCCCTGAATCGGCCCCGGTCGAACGATGGCCACCTGCACGACAAGATCGTAGAAAGTGCGAGGCTTCAGGCGGGGCAGCATGGCCATCTGGGCACGGGATTCAATTTGGAACGTGCCTAAAGTATCGGCCTTGCGGATCATTGCATACGTCGCTGGATCCTCTTGCCTGATGGATGCAAGATCAAGATCGTCATCCTTGTGCTCTCGAATGAGGTCGAAGGCCTTGGACATGCAGGTCAGCATGCCGAGCGCCAGGATGTCCACCTTCATGAATTTTAGAGCCTCGACGTCGTCTTTATCCCACTCGATAATTTGGCGGTCGACCATGGAAGCCGGCTCGATGGGAACGAGATCGTCGAGGCGATCGTGGGTGAGGACGAAACCGCCGGGGTGCTGGCCGAGGTGACGCGGAGCGCCCATCAATTGTTGGGCGAGCTTCAACGTCAAAACGAGCCGTCGATCGTCGGGATTGAGGTTCAGCTCCTTGACGTTCCGGTCGCTGACCTCGTCCGACCATGACCACATGCCCGATGAGAGCGCCTTGATAAGATCCTCCGGCAGACCGAGCGCCTTGCCCACGTCGCGGATCGCGCCCTTCGCGCGGTAGCGGGAGACAGTTGCGCAGAGTGCCGCCTTCTGATGCGTGTAGGTCTTGTAGATCCATTGGATCACCTCTTCCCGTCGCTCATGTTCGAAATCGACATCAATGTCCGGCGGCTCGTCGCGTTCCTGCGAGACGAAACGTTCGAAGAGGAGATCGTTGGCCGACGGGTCGATGCTCGTGACGCCGAGAATATAACAGACCGCCGAGTTCGCCGCCGACCCCCTGCCCTGACAAAGGATTCCCTGCGACCGCGCGAAGCGGACGATGGAGAACACCGTCAGGAAATACGGTGCATACTTCATGGCCTTGATGAGATCGAGCTCGTGCCGGACGGTCTTCAGCACATCCGGAGGCAGCCCTTCTGGATACCTGTTCGGGATGCATTCCCTGACATAATGCTCAAGAGATTCCTGCGCGCTCTTTCCGGGGATGATTGCCTCCTCCGGATACTGATAGGTCAGTTCCTCGAGCGAAAACCTGCAGCGATCGACGATCTCCATCGTCCTCGCCAAAGCTTCCCGATAGCGCGGGAACAGACGCTCCATCTCCTCCGGGGGTTTCAGATATCGGTCGGCGTGGCGCTCTCGCCGAAAGCCGACGTCGTCGATGGTCGTGTGCTCCCGAATGCAGGTGACGACGTCCTGGAGCTGGCGGCGTCCGGGTTCGTGAAACAGGACGTCGTTGGTGACGACGGTTCGCATCTTGTGCTTGACTGCAAGGTTCGACAACTCGTGGAGCCGCATCTGGTCGTTCGGGCGACGCCGCAGCGACAGGGCGACGTATGCGCGGTCGCCGAAGATGTCGGCGAGCTTGCGGAGCTGGACGGCGCAAGCTTCGTCGGGAAGATCGGGGACGAGGACTGCAATCAGCCCCTCGGCATAGAGCGCTGCGTCGTCCAGCGACAGGATGCAGTTACCCTTCCCGCCCCGGCCCTTGCCGAGCGTCAACAGCCGTGTGAGCCGGGAGTATGCGGCACGGTCCGTGGGATAGACCAGGATGGACATCCCATCTGTTAGATCGAGACGGCAGCCGACAACCAGCCGGACGCCCGTGGCGCGGGACGCTTCCAAAGCGCGGACGATCCCCGCAAGCGAGTTGCGGTCGACGACGCCGATCGCCTCTATGCCGAGTTCCTTGGCCGTAGCGAACAGCTCGTCCGCCGAGCTGGCACCACGCAGGAACGAAAAGTGGGTGGTGGTCTGGAGCTCCGCGTATCTCATGCGAATATCCCATGCATGAACCATTTGTGAGAACCGGTCGCGGTGTCGACGCCGTCGCCGGAGCGGAAGAGCCAGAAGCGTTCGCCTGTGTCGTCTTCCACCACGAAGTAGTCCCGGACCGCTTCGAGTTCGGAGCTGCGCACCCACCACTCGCCGAACACGCGTTCGGGACCGTCGGCACATTTCACGCGACGCCGCTTGCCACGCCAGGTGAAGGCAACCGGGGGATGGTCGGGCATCAACGCCATGACTTCAACGGGGTCGGGTCGGTCGAGCAGCCGGACCGGCCGCTTCCATTCGTGGGTCCACGTTTCTGCGACGTCTTCCGCGGATGCGGCGATGCGCTGGACGCTGCGTTCGGGAACGTCTGACGCCACAGGGGCGATGCGGTAGACGCGCTGGCCCCTGTTGCCGAAAATATCGATAAGGGGCGTGATGTCTTCGCTTTCGTCTTCGACAAGCGAGGACGTCCTCTGCGTCTCTTCCAACGGCTGCGACATGACGGCGACGAGCGACAACTTCTCGATGCCGAAGCCGGGTTCGATCTTCTCGGTCCGGTCCCTGAAGAGCTTCGTCAGCCAGGCGACGTCCCGCGCAGGCTTTGCGGTTCCCGCCCTGATGGCCTGCCGGGTACCGTCGACCTTCTCGACGATGAGGTCGGTACGGCGGACGCCAAGGCCTTTGCGCTGGAGCTCATGGACGAGCTCGACGACCAGCCTGCCGACATACTTGTTGATAGTCTCCGCCGCGCCGWTGGGCTCGGCGAACGACCGGTTGACTTCGATCAATTCAGGACTGCGGATTGGGTCGATAGGCTCGGAGACCCGCCCGAAGATCTGGTCGAGGCGTCGTCCGACCTCAGGGCCGAAACGCAGCGTCAGCGGCGCGCGGGCAGTATTCGCGAGCTCGCCGATGCTCTGGAAGCCTAGCGTGCGCAGGTCGCCTACGATCTTGGGAGGCAACCGCAGCAGAGCGATAGGAAGCCGCTCGACGGCCCGGACGGTTTCACTCCTGGGGACGATCACGGTCTCGCGCGTAATCGCACGGGCGCAGGCGCTCGCTGCGCCCCATGTATCGGCGATGGCGACACGTGCGGTGAGACCCTTCGAGCGGAAGCGGTTGGCGATGCCCGTCAGCATCGGCCCCTCGCCCCCCTGGAGATGGTCCGCACCCTCGGTGTCCATGACAATACCATCCTCGCCGTCGGCAGCGACCAACGGTGAGTACTGCGTAAGCGCCCACAGTGTTATGCGCTCCAACGCCTCGGCGTCCGCAGTCGGATCAGCATCGATCATCAGAAGGCCTTGGAAGAGCGCCTGTGCCTTCGCGGCCGCGATCCCTACGCGGACGCCCGCCTTCTTCGCCGCGGCGTCTGCGGCCGACACCCAGCGCTTGGAACCGCTCTTCGAAATCACAGCGATCGCCTGTTCAGCCGGTATCGCGGGATCGGCCCGTCTGATCCTGTCCGTTGCCAGATCGGGAAGATATATAGATACGACCCTTGTCATCACATGCTCCTACGCAAAACTCAGCACACTCGCCCGCACGCGACCGCATCAACTCCAGAAGCCACCGCGCCCGGCCTACACCGGGAACAGGAAGCTCCTCGCTCGGAAGGACACTTACCCTCCATCGCGTCATCGACGCTGTCGGCTGACCGAAGTCATTCGCCTCGGTCTGTCTGCGCCAACGCCGGACCACTATGCCCATCGTTCCGGTTTTCTCGGCGGCCAACTGCAGGCGGCGGGAAGCCGTCATCGGCAGCCGGACGAGCTCGCCAACCACCGCACCCAGGCCGCCATAGCCGAGCGCCTCCTCCATGCTCGCCAAGACGTCCTCCTCCTTGTCGGCTTCGACGAAGATCACGCGGTTGGGATGGAGGCCTGCCTGCGCCAGCGCCGGGAAGAACAGATCCGGACGCGTCAGACACCAGACAACCTTGCCCTTCGTGCGGGCGGCTATTCCAGCGACGAACAGGGCGGCAGCGGCGCCATCGACGGTTCCCGATCCACCTCCGGCGAACTCGTGGAGCGCGCCATGGGAGAGACCGCCGCCGGGAAGGACGCTGTCGATCTCCCGTACGCCGAACGGCAAACAGCTCTTCCGCTTGGCGACGCCGCCTTCCAGGGTCGCGATGCGTTCGCGTAGATCGGCTAAGGCTAGCTCGCGGGCAGCCGACATCGGTCACGAATCCTTCCGAAATCGCGTTGAACACTACGAGATCATGTCGTTGAAACTTTGCTGTTCCCTTTTTGTTCCTTATCGCTCTCGGCGTCAAGATGGCGCGAAAACAGGAATCCATTCCTGAGAATTAGTGAATCGAAAGATTAGCAAGATGAATCAATTCGGTAGCCAAGAACGCCAAGCCGACGTCACTCGTTGAAAAAATTTTTGGCCTCGGCAACCTTGCTATGAATTTTACCCCCGCCGTGTGTTCCGGAGAACCCATTGGCACGACCGCCCGACAACGGCGGCGGCCACACTTTGAAAGATGTCCGCCTGGAGATTATCGAAGTAGGATGCCGGCTGTGCGATCGAAAGGGAAGTTTTGACCGTGCGGCGCCTGTGAAGCTGCATGGAGCAGGGCTGAGCTTCTCTGGACTTCGGCGTGCCGAGAGGAAACATAGCTTGGGGATCGATCTGCAGAGAGCGCGAACAAAGTGGTTCCGGTCGTTGGCCCCAGTGCCTCCTGAGGAGACGGTCGGCCTGTGGCGCGGCACCGGCATACCCGCCGGACATCCGCTCGACGGCGTGCTGGAGAACCTACAGTGGTTCGGGAAGCGCATCTATCCTGATCTCAGTGCCGACGCCCTCTTGTTCCAATGGCCTCCGGGTCAGCTCGTTCCCATAGAGCCTGTATTCTTTCCCATCAGGCTGGCGATTCGCCTCGCCCCGGTCGGGCGCACTTTCACCCTGCGGAAGTCATTTTCGTATCTCCATAAGGCATTCCGCGCCCAAGATACGACGGCCAGCGTGAACCTATTCGGGGTGGACGGCGAGGAGACTGCGGCGATGGTCTACGACCGGCAGCCGATCGTCGACTACTTCCGGCGGATCGATGACGACCAAATCGCGGGGATGATGTGTGTAGACGGCGATGAGCGGCGGTATTTCTTCCGGCTTCAGAAGGTCTTCGATCCTGAACAGGCAGACCGCATTTGAAGACAGGAGCTTCTTCTTCGAGACGCCGCAGACCGCCTTCACTTGGTCGACCGAAGGCGGCGTCGCACCGCTGGTCACCCGTCCAAACGACAAGGGCGCTCCATGACATCATGTCGGAGCGCCCATGGTCGAGGACAGCGACGTTTGCGGCGGAGGCCGTCCCCCGACATGGCTACGACATCGGATTCGTTTCGCTGACGCAAGCCCCGTTGGTAGAACTGCTGCAAGTCGAGAATGCTTTCTACCCCTTTGTTCACCGGCCATCCACAGCTTCTGCACAGGATATCCCCAAGCGAAAGCCTTGTGATCTCAACATTACTTGCCGCCGTCGCCTTCCAGGGGACAGAAGGTAAGCGATAATTTTGCGACACAGGCGAGTTCATTCCACCACCCCGATGTCGTTTCCATTCCTGGGGGAGTATTGTTGGGTACCTTCTTGAGCCGTGGCGGCGGACGCTCGAAGGGAGCGGCGGCCGGTGGACTTTGCTGGCTGCCGCTCGGTCGGCCATGGAATGAGTTCCCCTGCGAAATCCACGCTCTCCCCGACGACAGCTATTCGTTGCACTGACTGGGCCGACTGTATGAAAAATGCTGCAGCAGGTCGCCCAGGACTGTCCACTGGGAACGGCTTCGGGATGAAGCTTTGCCAGCAAATCTCTACCCGTTCTCTGCTCGTTCCCTATAGTCCATCCAAGTGGTCGCCTTTGAGTTGCCGGCCAAATCTATTTGGGAAACTTCAACCGCATCTCGTGGGCGAGTTCGAACCCCAGCTAGCGTAGACGCCCTGCCCGGCATCGGAAGAATGCAGCACGACGCTAGTGCAGCCGAGAGCCTGCAGGTGGTCGACCGCCATCGAAACGAGCTTCGTAGAGATAGCTTGTTTCCGGTAGCCGGATGGACCCCCACAGAAGTATCAGAACTCTGCCTTCAGCGCGGTCGGATATGGCATCATGTGAAGCTGGCAGGATACCGATGCCGCGGGAAAGTCGCCTAATTCCACGGGCGTTACCTTTGCTGGAGCCGCCGGCGTTCGCCTTTTGTTGCGATCTTTGCAGTACCCCGCGTACTCAGACGAAGTTGTCCGACGATCTGAGCGAATACGATGGCAGCAGCGACGACCGCCGCAATACGGCTCCAGGGATCGTTCTCCACCTTCGCCAAGGGGACGTCGACCGGCTCTTCAAGGCCGAGGAAAACCCTCTCCCGAAGATCGGCGACTTCCTTGCGAAGCCAAGCGACTTCGTGCTGGGCAGCCTCGAGATCATCCTCCTCCGGGGTGTCGCCAGCCTCGTCGAGAAGCGGTTCTTGGATCTCCTGTAGAACCGAAGCGAGTTCCTTTCCCTTGAGGCCTTTGGCACGAAAATCACTCATCACCTTCTCCTCAATGCCTTGTTCGTGGCGTGGCGGTCGCAGCCGCAAGGCTTCACCAATCTTCGCCCTGTTGTGGCGCCCAGCAAGGTGACGACGCCATACTTCCCTCAAAGCGACCTTGGTCGTCACAACACACGTAGCCATTGCCTGTTCCGAGTTCGCGTTTGTGCATGATGCGCTCCCGTTTAGTGAGGTAGAAACGCGCGAAGACTCAAAAAGATGCACAAGACGCCGCACTCAATGGCGCTCCAAGGCGACGACCCGAAACCGACGCCGACGAGCAGCACAAGCCCCAGTGCCCATGGGCAACAGCCGTGAGACGCGCCACGGCATCACCGACGTCGAGCCATCGACGGGCTGTCTATATCGACGAGACCACGTGCCTACGCGCAGTTTTCGAACTGGAAACGAACGCCATGACCGAAGGACCGAAATACCTGAATACGGACGAACTCCAGGCCGATGTCGCCAAGTAACCCAAGGAGAAGCATGTCGGACTTCGGCTTTGCCTTCGGGTATCCCAACGCGTTCCCTCTTCGCCATCGGGAAGAGCTGACGCTTTCCTGGTCGATCATTTGAAAAAGAGCCTTGGCACAGAGCGCTCCTCGGTGCTCGAGTTCCGGAAATGGAATGACGACCTTGCTTTGGCATAGCCTGGATCGGCCTGATACTGACCAAAATTTGAATACAAACTTTGGTCAGTACGCGGGCTGGCGTCGGCGAAGCTCCACCGAAGTTAGCAACGGCGAAAGGCCGATGGCGCTGTACTGCGGGATCACCTCTCCTGAAGGACGGGTCCCTTCGAAATCGCTCTCTCCGCCCGCCCTTCGAGCTGCAAGCCGCGAGACAGATGGCTGACCGAGGAAAAGGCTGGCACTGCCTGCTGCGGGCAATCTATCGAGCTCCCGCAGATTGGGCTGCTATGACGACTTTACTTGAGGATCAGGACCGCACTCGCAGTGCACGCTCTGTCCTATCCGCGATTTGCGTGACGGCATAAGCAATCATCATGTAAATCACGACGGCGACTAGGAAGGCTTCAAGGTAGTAGAAGTTAAGCGCCGCGGTCAATTGAGATTGCGCGAAGATGTCGACCACTTCGATCGCAAATCCGAGCGACAGTGCCTTCATGATCACCATGAACGAGTTGGCGAGGTCCGGGATCGCGGCGACGATCACCTGCGGGAGCATGACCCGACGGAAGAGCTGGCTCTTCTTATAGCCGAGCGAATACGCGGCGTCCGCCTGCCCGGTATCAAACGAGTTCAGGGCGCCCTTTACGACTTCCGCCTGGAAGGCAGCAACGCAGGCCGTCAGGGCCACGATGAGCGTCACCCAGTTCGGCGTCGAATGACCGTTGTACTCCACGCCGACGAGCGCAGCGAGGAACTGCAGCGTCGATGGAAGACCGTAATAGGCGAGGAAGATGACGATCACCATCGGCACCCCCTTGAAGGCGACCTTGTAGGCGACGACGAGCTGGCGGAGCACGGGTATCTTCCGGTACTCGATCATGGCGAACAGGCTGCCGACGATCGTCGACAGGACGAAGATCGCAAGCGCCATCGTGAGCGTCAGTGGGACGGCGCCGAGGATTTCGTAGAGATCGGGGAGAAGGACTTCGCTATCGAACATGTTGATTTCTCTCCTCGATCATACGCTTGCCATCAGCGGAGCGCCGACGGTCTTGTCGCCCGGAGCATATCGTCCGGAGCGGCGCTCGAAGAACCGCACGACGGCCCAGGCGACGAGGCAGAGGACGGAGTAGAGCACTGCGAGCACGAGGTAGGTCTCGAACTGGTACTGGTTGTAATCCCGCTCCATTACGAGGTGGGCGGTCGCCATCACGTCGGCGGCGCCGATGTACATGACCAGGGCCACGTTGTGGATGAGGTAGATGATCGAGTTGCCATAACCGGGCAGCGCAATGTGGACGGCCTGCGGAGCAACGACACGCACCAGCTTCTGTCGGAACGTGTAGCCAAGACTGTCCGCTGCATCGTGCTGCCCGCGCTCGACGGCGAGGTAGGCCGGACGCATGACCTCCGACAGGTATCCGCCGTGATAGAGACTGAGGCCCAGCATGGCAGCGATCGTCGGCGAGACGAAGTCGTCGATGCCGAACACGCCGACAAGCACCGGAAGACCGTAGAAGGCGACGAACAGTTGAAGGACGACGGGGACGCTCCGGGCGTAGGATACGTATAGGTCAGCCAACTGGCTTATCACAGGGCTCCTGCGCACCCGGAACGTCGTCGCAATCAATGCCAGCACGAAGCCGGCGACCATGGCCGTGAACGTGATCGCAAGCGTCAGCGGCAATGCCGAGAGCAGCTCGGGGATCATTATGGATAGGTCCACGTCGGAACACTCCTTCTTTCAGTCCTGGGCCTGGTCGCCGGCTTCAAAGCCCGGCGCTACTTCATGTATGTGGTGATGTCCTCGCCGAACCACTTCTGCGAAAGTTTGGCGAGCGTGCCGTCAGCCTTGAGTTCCTTCAGAGCCTTGTCGATGCCATCGGACAAGGCCTGGTTTTCCTCGGATCGGTGAATGAGCACGAATGTGTTGTTGATCGCGACGGGCTCGCTGGCCTGGACGTTGAGCTTCTGTTCATCGATCACCGTCTGCTCGCCGAGGTTGGATGGCAGGACGAGCGCATCGTACTTTCCGTTCTCGACTTCCTTCAGCCTATCCGGATACGGAATACCCGCGCTCGAAGCCGTGACCTCAATCTTGTAGTCGGGGTTCTTTTCCTGCCATGCGGTGGCGAACTTGTAGATGCCGCCGCCAGCCGTCACAGGCACGATCTTCTTGCCCACGAGATCCTTCATTTCCTTGATACCGCTGTCCTTGCGGCTGTAGATCTTGATCAGGCTGGCGCCGATCGGCGCTTCTGGAATGAGGAACTGCTTTTCGCGCGCGGGCGCACGGTAGTAGCCTCCGGTCGCGATATCGTATTTGCCAGTCGCAAGACCCGTCTCCTGCGCGATGTCGGCAGCGCCTTCCATCACGAACTTGTACTGGGGAAGCTTGGCATTGATCGCCTTGAGAACGTCAGGCTCGTAGCCCTGCGGCTCGACGCCGATGGCGCCCCACGAGAGCGGCTTGGATTCCGCTGCGGTGGCGATCTTGATCGTCCGCACAGCATCCTGCGCATAGGAAGCGCCCGCGGTTGCGAGAGCGATGGAAACGCTGGCGACGGCAAGGCCGAAGCCGCGACGGGAAAGAGTTCTCGAAGAAGTCATTTCTGGCATCCTTTCTCTATTGAATCACACGTTCTGAACTGAGGAACTGGGCAAGTCGTGGGTTCGAAGGCGTATCGAAGATCTCGGTCGGACTGCCGTCGGCTGCGACGACACCCCGGTCCATGAAGACGATGCGGTTCGAGATGTTCTTCGCGAACTGCATCTCGTGGGTGACGAGAAGCGAGGTGATTCCGGAGGAAGTGACGTCCTTGATCACCTTCAGAACCTCGTTCACGAGCTCGGGATCAAGCGACGACGTGGGCTCGTCGAAGAGCATCACGTCGGGCTTGACTGCCAGAGCACGGGCAATGCCCGTTCTCTGGAGCTGGCCGCCGGAAAGTTGGGACGGATAGTTGTCGAGCTTGTCCAAAAGCCCTACCCGCTCGAGCTCTTGCAACGCGATGGCGCGGGCTTCGTCCTTGGACTTGCCCTGCACGACCACAAGCGGATCCATGACGTTCTGGATGACCGTCATGTTCTTGAAGACGTTGAACTGCTGGAACACCATCGCGGTACGCAGACGAATTGCCTGCACTGCCACCTTGTCCGGGCGCGCGAAGTCCATCCTGATGTCGTCGAATGCGATCGTTCCGGATGCTGGCTTCACCAGGTGGTTGATGCACTTCAGCAGCGTCGTCTTGCCGGTCCCGCTCGGTCCGATGATCGAAACCACGTCTCCTCGCTTCACCGAGAGATCGACACCGTTCAGGATCTGGGTGCTACCGTACGACAGCTTTAGGTTCTTGATCTCAAGCATTTCGGGTCTCAGGTCCTTTCGGAAGATAGTTCGGGAAGCGCTTCCGTCTCTGCGTCGAACCACTCGTCGCCGAGGAGTTCCGGCGTGTCGAAGGCCTGGAGGTTTTCGAAGTGCTTCTCGCGGTCAGCGACGAAAAGCGATCTGACGATCCCACGCGCCAGGCGATCGGCACCTTCGCTGATCGCCGGGATGTCGCCCGTGAGCTTGCCATGGCTCAGCGTCGCCGGAAAATTGAAGCAGTGGATCTTTGCGAGTGTCGGGCAGGAATCCCGCGCCCTTTCGAGGAACTCGAATGCGTCGCCGAGATCGGGCGAACCTTCAAGTTCTCCGTTCGCCATACCGTCGGGCGTCGGGAAGCGGTCGCGCCAGAGGCGGATATGGGGTTCGAAGGCGGCGAGTTCCGGCCGATTGGTCAGGTCGATCTTGAAGCCAGTTCCGAAGATCAGGAAGTCGACAGGATAGCTGGCTCTCGGGGTCGTCACCACGACGTGGTCGCCGTCTTGCCGCAGGTCGGTGATCGGGCTTTCAAGATGAAGGTGAGCCTGCTCGAAGGAACTGACGCGCAGCACGCTGGGTCGAGGCGGCGGCGTCTGCTGGCCCATGGCATAGTCCAGGAAGCGCCACTTCCATTCGTCCGGCAGCCCGGCGAAGCCATGGACGACGCCCTGGCTGCCGATGCCAGTGAACTTGTTGATCCGCGGCAGCTCCTTGCGGCGTACGAACATGTCGAGACGCGCTGCACCAGCTTCGAGAGCCGTGGCGGCATTGTCCATCGCCGACGCGCCCGCACCGACCACACCGACCCGCTTGCAGGAAAGCGCCGAAAAGTCAATTTCGTCAGCGGTGTGCGCCCAGAACCTGCGGTCGATGCCTTCCGCGATCGCAGGAACGAAAGGCCCACCAAGGCCGTCTCGCCCGGTCGCCAGCACGACGTGACGGGCGACGATCGTTTCCTTGGCGCCATCCTGACTGCACACAAGGTCAAGCATCCCATCCTCGCGCGGGAGGATCGCATCAACCGAAACGCCGTTCCGTACAGGCAGCTCAAGCACCTTCCGGTACCAGATCAGATAGTCCATCCAGATTTCGCGGGGAGCGCGGTCGAGGGCCGTCCATGCCTCGCGGCCGAAGCGCGCTTCGTAATAGGCCCGGAACGTGAGAGCAGGAAGTCCCATGGCGGGACCGGTGAGTTGCTTGGGAGAGCGAAGGGTCCGCATCCGGGCAAACGTGACCCACGGCCCTTCCTGACCAGCGGGCGCCTTGTCGAGGACGACATGGTTGGCGACGCCAAGGCGCTTCAGCATCCCTGACGCCACGAGTCCTGCCATGCCGCCGCCGATGATGACGACGTCGACGACGGGCTGGCCATCAGCTTCACGAGCGGGAACCCACGCCTTGGCAGGTAGTTCCAGCCACGAGAGGTCCTGGCGCAGGCGCTCCTCGAGAGTGTCCAGATTGTCCGGAGGTGTGAAAAGGTCGCTCATGTGGACGTTCCTTCAGAAATGATGGTTTGCCCATAGACAGTGTCTGCCAGCGCATCCGTGCCGTTCGTCTCCAGCAGACGGCAGCCGGGCATTGCCAAGGCCTTCGCGCGCGCGGCGTCGATCACGGCGGAAACCGTCGGCGTGAGTGGCAGTGCCGCAGCGGAGATCGCACCAAACAGAAAGGGAATGGTTTGATCGACCGTGCGCATCACGATCCCGTCCAACGGCACGCCGCAGACAGTGGCAGGCTCGACAATGGCAACACCCAGTCCGGCACGGACAAGCGAGAGCGCTGTCAGCGAAGCATTCACGTCGATGATACGCTCCGGAGCGACCCCAACTCGTTCCAGGGCCTCGTCGATGCGATGACGGAGACGATAAGGATTGGCCAGTGTGATGATGCGGCGATCGGCTAGATCCGCCAGGCGCACGACTTCGTCCGCAGCCAGAGGATCGTCAGCGCCGATGGCGACGACGCAGGGAGCTTCCGCGATCCAATGAATCTCGAGGCCGGGATGTTCGAGTGGAAGGCTCGAAATTCCCAGATCCGCCGAACGGGCGACCACTGCCTGCACGACATTCTCCGCCGCCAGCGCCTGCACGTGGAGATGACGGGGGATGAGATCCGCCGGGACGGCTGCCAGCGCCTGCGGCAGGATCCCTGCAGCGAGTGACGGCGTCGCTGCGACGGTCAGCGTCGACGGCTCGTCACGGCCGATTGCCGCCGCCCGCTCGCGGATGTGGGTGAGGCTGGCAAGGTGACGTTCGACCTCGGCATGGAAGCGCAGGCCGCGCGAGGTAGGCTGAATGCGCCCGCTGCTTCTATGAAGAAGTGCGTAGCCGAGATCGGCCTCCAGATCCTGTATCTGGCGGGTGACTGCGGGTTGCGAACGCCCGAGCAAGCGCGCCGCTCCGGTGACACTACCTGCGGACATCACCGCCGCGAAGGCTTCAAGCTGTCGAATGTCGATCGAGTTGCTATGCATAAATGACATCAACCATTGTCCCTCATGTTTTGTAAGCATGGGTTTTCTATAAAACCACTGGAGAATAGATAATTATTTCGCATGGAAATCCGCACCTCATGCTAGATTAACATGGCCGACCGTAGACCTACCTGGTGCTCTCCAGCGAAATTCAAAGGAGCCTCTTTTGACACTGATTGAAACCCTTGCCGCCGTCAGGCCTGGCTCGGCGCTTGCCGAAGCCGTGGAGAAGCGTGCGGAGATCCTGCGTCTGAGCGAGGCCGCGCACGACGCCGTTCTTCTTCCCCGTGATCCGGGCGGCCTGTCCCATGGCCTGCGAGCAGCTCTTGCCGCGCGTATGGCCCGGCACAATGGCAATGAAGCGCTTGCAGGGCACTACGACGGCCTAGTGGAACGCGCGGCGGAAGATGCGACGGCATTGCTCGCGCAACCCGGCGCGAACGTGGACGACGGGCGTACCGCCGAGATCGTCCGTCACGCCGACCGACTGACGGTCGCGCCGCGCGAGTCTACCCGTGGCCACATCGAATCATTGCGAAGCATGGGTGTTGCCGATGCCGACATCGTCCGGCTTTCGGAGCTGGCCGCCTTCGTGAACTACCAGGTGCGCGTCATCGCAGGTCTGGCGCTGATCGGAGCAAGACAATGAGCGAAGTCGTCCACAGCTTCACCACCACGGTTCCACGCTGGCAGCCTTACGTCGTTCCGGTCGATCTTGAGACCGCGACCGAGGAACAGCGCGAAGCGATGCAGGTCACCCCCTCCGACAGGGGCATCTCGACATACGTCCTGACGCTCGCACATGACCCGGAATCGCTTGCGGTCCGCTCTCCCCTGTTCAACCTCATCATGTACGGGAAGGACGGACTGTCACTGGGCGAACGCGAGCTGGGCGCCACGGCCGCGTCCGTCGTCAACCGCTGTGTCTACTGTGCCGCCGTCCATGCGTCCCGGTTCATCAACTATACGAAGCGAACCGACGTGATCGACACGATCTTCGCCGATGAACTAGACGCGGAACTCGACGAGCACCTTCAAGCCATCTTTGACTTCTCCGCACATCTTTCGATCACCCCGCCGGGAGCGACGCAAGCTGACGCGCAGGATCTAGCCGATGTCGGTCTTTCCGAACTTGAATCCCTGGATCTTGTTCTGTCGTCTGCCATTTTCGGCTGGGCGAACCGCCTGATGCATACGCTGGGCGAGCCCCTAAAGGACTGAAGCCCAGAAGGATAGGTCCGCAAGCAGGAAGTGCCACCGACAGCGACATGCTGAAGCCGTGAAGGGAAGGTCCGCCTCCCAAGACGCGTACCCAGCGATCCCATCATCTGCTTGAATGGCGGTGTAGGCGCCGTCGGTCGGGTCACGGTGACCGTGGCGTTGGCCCGGTTGCGCCAAAACCCGCATGGTTTCCGTCGAACGCCGCCTCTATGACAACCGCTGTCCTCGGCGACACCGCGCAAAAGCGAGCAACTTGACCTATCCCCTCCAGGGGGATAGGTATTTACTTCCATCGCAAGAGGTATGCAATGTTCGCCAGCATCAAAGAATGGCTGGGCTTCGGCCCAGCGGGCCAATCCCATGGCCACGGGTCCCACAGTCACTCTCACGGAGACGCTCGCGGCCACGGCCACACGCACGGCGTGGTCGATCCGAGCATTGCCTCCTCCCAGCGCGGTATCTGGGCCATCAAGTGGTCCTTTTTGATCCTTGTGGTCACCGCAGGGCTGCAGCTTGTCGTCGTCTTCTCTTCGGGCAGTGTGGCGCTGCTCGCAGATGCGATCCACAACGTCGGCGACGCCGCAACGGCCATCCCGCTCTGGATCGCGTTTTCGCTCGCCCGCCGGGCCGCCACGAGGACCTTCAACTACGGTCTCGGTAGGGTCGAAGACTACGCTGGTCTCATCATCGTTCTCATCATTCTCTTCAGTGCGCTCGTCGCGGGCTACGAGGCGATCGACCGCCTGATCAATCCGCAGTCAATTACGCAGCTCGCAGCGGTCGCCGCAGCGGGGATCATCGGCTTCATCGGCAACGAGGCCGTCGCGGTCTTCCGCATCAAGGTTGGACGCGAAATGAACAGCGCCGCCTTAATCGCGGACGGCTATCATGCCCGCACGGACGGCCTGACCAGCCTTGCCGTCGTGCTCGGCGCGCTGGGCGTATGGCTTGGCTTCCCACTGGCGGATCCCATTATCGGCCTGCTGATCACGCTCGCGATCTTAGGCATCGTATGGCAGTCTGCGCGGGCGGTCGTCACGCGGAGCCTCGACGGTGTCGAGCCGGGCATCACGGACGAAATCCATCACGCGGCCGAACATGTACAGGGGATCAAGCAGGTCGTGGACGTGAAGGCGCGGTGGCTTGGCCACAAGCTCCATGCTGATGTTGTGATCGCAGTGGATCCGTCAAAGACACTGTCGGAGGCGAACGTCATCGCATCCGACCTTCGCCGAGAACTGCAAGGTCATCTCCCCTCGCTTGGAACCGCCACCATTCAATTCGACGATCAGGGCGTTGCGCCGACAGGTCCGGCTACTCACGGCCACCATCACGCGCCAGCACCATTCACGGTCAGTTCCCGATTGGCGACCGGATTCCTGGAGATTGTCGACACTCCCGAAGGCGAGCGCATGCGGCTCTCGATCTCGAAGCATGTCAAAGGCCTCGAGGCAGTGGTCGAGATCGGCCGAGAAGGCAGTGTCGAACGGCTGCCGCTTCTTCCTTCACCGACGGATCACCATGCTCTGGTCAGTACAAATGCTCCGGCAGAACCCCACGAGTTCGACGCCACATTGAAGCTTATGGCGGGTGTCGAGATCGACGACCTTCCCTTCAGAATGGAAGAGCCGGAAGGCCATCATCACTGACTTGCCGGATCGGCGGCCGTCGGCGTAAGGTCGGGCCGCCCCCTTGGAGGGATCGAGAACATGGATACGATGACCGAACCGCACACCCACGCCACCCATCCTGAGATCGTCAAGCGCCTCAAGCGGGCGGAGGGCCACCTGAAGAGCGTCATTGCCATGATCGAAAGCGGCAAGCCCTGCCTCGACATCGCGCAGCAGCTCTCTGCCGTCGAGAAGGCTATCGTGAACGCAAAGCGGACGCTCATCCAGGACCATCTCGATCACTGCCTTGAGGAGACGGTCGGCGCCCTCCCCCGCGACAAGCGACAGTCCATCGACGAGTTCAAGACGATCACGAAGTACCTCTGACGGCATGGCCGATCTCGGACTGTTCGCTGCCGCCTTCGGGTGCCGCGATCATCGCCGATGCAGTCTGAAGCAGCGCTTGTTGGTCTTCTGTAGTTCCTCGGGTTCATGGGCGCCTACCGAGCGCCGGGCGCAGTGTCGCCACTGCTTGCCGGAACCCTGGGCGGGTTGTTGACGAACTGGGTGACTTTGTCCCTTGCTTCCTCTGGATATTGCTCGCCACGCCGTTCATGGAGTCACTGCGTCGCAACGAGACACTTTCTGCGGCGCTAGCGGCGATTACCGCTGCGGTGGTCGGGATCATCCTGAACCTTGCCGTGTGGTTCGCAATGCAGTGCCCTGCTGACGCCGCTGCCGTTGTTGCGGTGTTCCGCTTCAAGGGCCTGCTGACCGTCTTGGCGGGCAAGCGCGCTTGTCGGGCTGGCCGATAGCCTGACGTTCGGAGTTCACCCATGAACAACCTTTCCCCACGGGTCGCGATCGTTTTGCGCGGCGACCGCGAAACCCTGCGTACGGCGACGCCGCAGAACAATCGCTTTCACCGGATCTTCGAAGAACTATCAGCATTCGGGCTGGCTCCGGAGCCCGCCCTCTTCGACGAGGAGTTCGCGATCGGTAGTCCCTCGATAGAGTGATGGTTCTGCAAAGATTGAGTTGACCGCTTTCGATGGCGAGGCGACAGTGGCAACCTGCAAGGCAGGAGGAAAAACGATGGACGAGCCAGACCGCTGGCGCCACATGGCAAGCGCACCGAAAGATGGTAGTCGGATCCTGGTCACGATCCGCCAGTCCGAACAAGGGCCGGCAGAAGTTGACCTTGCGTACTGGTCGAATGGCGATCAGTTCGGAGGAGAAGGCTGGCGCGCGTCTGATTCCTCACCCGGGCACATCATCGAATATGCTGAGCCGGAATTAAAATGTTGGATGCCGATGCCCTCGGCCAACTTCAATCGCCTCTCGATGCCCTCACCCTGGGAAGGCAGCGACGCCCAGCAGTTCGACGGGTCAGGGATTTAAGAAAATCGCGCCGAACAACAATGGTTCTCGCCTCCGCGAAGAGGTCCAGATTGCCGTCCGCCACGACACGTACGCCACGTGCGGCTCTCGTCGCCAACCGTCCTGAAGTTGCTATCCGCGTTTTCCGCGCCGCAAACAACTGGGAATAAAAACGGTTGCGATATGGGCAGAGGAACTCCACCGGTTCAAGGCGGACGAGAGCTATCGCAACGGCCAAACGGGGGTGCTGAGCCATGTCTGTCTTGTCGATAAGGGCTTGCTCGACATCCCGGTCGTCGTTCTCAGCGCTACATAATCGGCAACAACCGCGCCTGCTATGATCGGCTGCTCGTCGTGTGGAGAGATCTGCCTGGGAGGACCTGGGATATACTCTACATGCTTGAGGCGATCCACGAGACCGCCAACTGGTCGACGGCGCGCATTCGTTCGATCCGGGACTTGCTCGGTCAGACGGCGGAGCGATGGAACGATGGCCAACCGATCCCGGACCAAGAGGCGGACGCAAAAACGCCCGCGTCATCAGCGGGCGTCGAGCAGTCTCAGAACTGGATGCTGTGCGATTAACGCGCGATCGATGCGCGGGCAACGCTACGGATATCGGCGCGGTCGATGCCGAGGTCCTGCAGTTCGCGGCTGGACATGCGGCCAAGTTCGTTAACGGTCTGACGGAACTTGCGCCAGTTGTTGAAAGAGCGTGCGACGTTCATGATAATCCCCTTTCCTGAGGGCTTCTGACGTCAGCAACCGTTCTTGGCTCCGGCGTCGTTTCGATGATTGGAATATAGGGGTTTCAATCGGTTTAAAACAGCGATAATC
The DNA here is from genome assembly GCF_056406295.1 of Rhizobium sp. P1_C7. NCBI lineage: Bacteria > Pseudomonadati > Pseudomonadota > Alphaproteobacteria > Hyphomicrobiales > Rhizobiaceae > Rhizobium > Rhizobium sp. P1_C7. The sequence continues at coordinate 118,385 of NZ_JBFUAL010000011.1, read as the reverse complement.
CCTCATCTCACCTATGCGCAGGACGCATAGGCTCTCCGGATCCAGCGATCGATGATTGTTTTTTAGGCCAAGTAAATTGATCAAAAAGCATCCATGGCCTCAACGGGTCAGGTCGAGAGCGCAACAACCCCAAGATGAAAAAGGGCGACGCCAAATCATATGCATCTCAGGTCCCTTCTAACGCCAGCAAATTCGTAAGCACGAATGGTTTGCCGTTTACATATACCAAAATTGCGCGGATTATCTGCGATGGGAGGAAGCCTTCGGCACTCTCGACAGACTGCACCCCGACGGCTTTCCACCCTTGGTTTCAAGGGAGGACCAATCATGGACCGGATTTTGCTGTTCACGGCATCGGCCGCGGTATTATCGCTCGGCGTCTTGCATGCAAATGCGCAATCAGGCAGCGTCGAGAAAGCAGTTGGAGGCTACAACTTCGCTGAAGCAGCCAAGGAGGCCACCGGCACGAAGAATTTCCATTCCGCTGACGGTCATTTGACTTTCGCGGTTGTGACACACACAGCGGGCAACGGCTTTTTTGACCCTGTTTATGTCGGCGCAACTGTCGCCGGGAACATGATCGGCGCCAAGATCCTTCTGCTCGGTTCGGAATCACCGGTAGATGATCCCGCCCGCGAAATCGAGATCCTCAACCAGATCGTCCAGGATCCGACCATCGACGGGATCATTATGACGACGCCACAGGTCGGCGCCTACAACGACATCGTCAAGGCCGCCGAGGCGGCTGGCATCCCGATCGCAACGACCAACTCGTTCGACGCCACCATACTGCACCGAAACGCAATCAGCCACACCGGCCAGGACGCATCAGCCGCAGCAATCGGCGGTGAGGCGCTCGCAAATTGCGTGATTGCCAGTGGTGCGACAAGCGGCTCGATCGTGCTGCCTTCCTCCACAGCGATGGGCAACATCGAGGTGAACAACCGTGTCACCTCTGCATTCAATGCGATTGTCAAGACGTTGAAGGCCGCGGGCAAGCTCGACGCCTTCAAGGTTGACGCTGGTCCGGAGAACGTCGGTATCGACACGAACCCGAACGACCCTGTCAACGCACTTGTTTCGCTCTTCGAGTCGCGTGGCGACGTAGTCGGCGCGTTTACGGCCAACAACGTCTTCACGCCGCCGCTCGTCAAGGCAGTCGCCCAGATAGGGCGGACCGGCAAGTTTTGCGCTTACGGTTTCGACCTCGGTCCGGCACAGCAGGAGGGCATCGCCTCCGGGAATCTGACCGGCTCGCTGGGTCAGCAGCCCTTCCTGCAGGGCTTCTGGCCTGTCATGCAGCTTTATCTGCAGATCGATCGCGGTATCGCGGCGGCCAATCTCGACACGCGTGCCCAGCTCGTGACGAAGGATACGGTCGAAAACGTCGGCAAGCGCTTCGAAAACTGATGGCCGTTCGAGAGATCTGAAATCAAGGCGGGAGGGTGCGAGCCGTTCCGCTTCGCGACGGCAACGACCGACTGGTGGAAACTCATGGCGACTACCACGACGACATCGCTCGGCCGTGCACCGCCCCAGCTCCTCGGCGGCTGGGAGGCCGGGTTGCTCCTGTTCCTCATGTTGCTCTATTTCGGCGGGGTTCTGGTCAATCCGGCCTTTTTCGGATCAACGGAGGCACTTCACGCGCTTCTGCGCGATACGTCCCGAGTGGGGATCATCGCGGTTGGAATGACGTTCGTCATCGTCAACAGGGATCTCGATCTTTCAGTTGGCTCGGCCTACGGTCTGGTCGCCGTGGTTTTCGCCAGGCTGTTTGCTCCGAGCTTTCTCGACTTCGGGATTATTACGTCCCTGATCCTCTGCGTGCTGTTGGGCACGGTGATCGGCCTCGTCAACGGCGTGCTTGTTACTGTCCTGAAAGTACCTGCCTTCATTGCAACACTGACGATGCTTTTCATCGGTCGCGGGTTCGTGCTCGCGCTGACGCATGGTCAGGCGATCTACTACGCCGACAAGGCGAGGGACCAGCCGCTCTTCTTCCGCCTCGGTGAGATGAATGTTCTCGGCTTCAACAACCAGATCGCGATCTTCTTCCTCGTCGCCGTGGTCGGAGCCTATGTGCTGGCCAAGACCCGCTGGGGCTACGAGACCTTCGCCACCGGGGGCAACGAGCAGGCGGCAGCCTATGCCGGCATTCGCACGCGCTGGGTGCGCATTCGCGCATATCTGCTCTCGTCGCTTTGTGCGACCCTTGCGGCCCTGTTGTCGGCCGCGCAAGACCGGGGCGTGACCCCGCTTTATGGCGTAAGCTGGGAGCTCACCGTCATCGCATCGGTCATCATCGGTGGTGCATCGATCCTTGGCGGGCGCGGTCGCGTGATCGGGTCGTGCCTTGGCGCGGCGGTCGTCGTCCTGATCGACAAGGTGCTACGCGAGGGCTGGCCGATCACGCGCGTCGTCGTTATCGACGGTGAAACCATGTCAGTCGGCGCCAAGTTCACCCTGCCTGCGGGCGCAGTGCAGGTTTTCCTTGGTCTCCTTCTCGTCGTCGCGGTGCTCGTCGAACCTATCCTCATTCGACGCCAGGTCGCAGCGCGGCTCTGGAGGTGGCTCCGCGGCCAGCCACCACCGCCGGTCTACGAGATGGGCGGCGTAGCGCTTGAGGGCGTCCAGACCAAGGGGGCCATGGCGACCGACACGTCGCTGTCGACCAGGGGGCTCGGCAGATTTCTCGCCCGCCGCGACGCGCTCGCCATCATTCTGACGGCCATATTATGGCTGACGGGCTTTGCGCTCAGGCCCGACTACTGGTGGAACCTGTCCAATACCTTTGCCATCCTGCTCAACTACACGGAACTGGCTCTCATTACGATCGGACTCGCCTATGTCATCTCGGCCGGTGATATCGATCTCTCTGTCGGCGCAGTGCTCGCTCTTGCCGGCAGCACCGCGGCATATTTCCTGAAGGTTCTGGGCGCCGACCCGCTGACCGCCGCGACGATGGGCCTGCTCGCGGGGACGACCGCCGGAATCGTCAACGCCGTCGTCACGGTCGGCTTCAAACTGCCTGCCTTCATCGCCACGCTCGGCATGTTCTACATTGCACGAGGCCTCGCCGCCTGGTTTGTCGCGGGCCAGCAACTCACCGGCTGGCCCGAAGGTTACAACCTGCTGGGCCGCAAGGTGAATGACGTTCTGCTCCATTTGGGGCTTTCGCTGCCACCAGGTATCATTCGCACGGTCGCGGAGGTCGTCAGCGTCCAGACGATATGGATGTTTTTCGTGGCCCTGATCGCCGGTATCGTGCTCGCCTATACACCGTTCGGGTGGAAGGTCCGCGCTGCCGGCGGAAACGTCCGCGCTGCTGCCTATGCTGGTATCAACACCAACCGCGTGCGCTTCATCTCCCTCGTGCTGGCAGCATTCTGCGCCAGCATGGCGGGGATCATCAACGTTGCCTATTTTCGCAGCTTCAACCCGGTCGCCGGCCAGTTTCGTGAACTTGACGCTATCGCTTCGGTGATCATAGGCGGTGCTTCGATCTTCGGTGGATACGGCACCATGATCGGTGCGCTTGCGGGCGCGGCCGTAATCACGCTCGTGCGGGCACTCCTGCAACTTAACGTTCAGGGGTTCAGCATGCCGCAGCACTGGATCAATGTCTTCATTGGCATCATCCTTATCGTGGCGGTGTTGATCGATATATGGGTGCGCCAGACCAACATCTTCGGGCTCCTGCGAACCCGCATCGCAAGAGGCGCGCCAACACGGGACAGCAGCCATGGCTGACGCGATACCGTCCGAGCCAATCGTCGAAATGCGGGGAATCCAAAAGGCCTTTGGAGCCGTGCAGGCGCTTCGCAATGTCGATCTCAGGCTTTATCCGGGTGAGATTCTTGGGTTGGTCGGCGACAACTCGGCCGGCAAATCGACGCTCATGAAGATTCTGACCGGTGCCTATCAGCGCGACGCGGGTGACATCCGCATTGCTGGGCGACAGGTGCGCTTCAAGAGCCCGCACGAGAGCCGAGATGCCGGCATCGAGATGATCTACCAGGATTTCGCACTGTGCGGGAACATGGATGTCGGCCAGAATATCTTCCTTGGACGCTGGCCGGTCAAAGGCCCCTTCGTCAATCGGCGGAAGATGTACGCGGACGCGGACAGAGTGCTCAAGCAGCTCAAGGTCGACGTGAACTCGGTCTATCAGAAGGTCGAGAGCCTGTCGGGCGGCCGGCAGCAATCTGTGGCGATTGCCCGCGCAATCTCGTTCGAGCCGCGCGTCGTGGTTCTCGACGAACCGACTGCCAACCTTTCCGTGATGGCGACCGAACGGCTGCTCGAAACCATGCTGGAGTTGAAAAAGCAAGGTGTGGCCCAGATCATAATCTCACACCGTCTCGTTGACATTTTTGCCGTGGGGGATCGCGTCATGGTCCTCAAGCGCGGCGAGTATGTCGGCGACCGCTACATCAGGAACACCGACGAACATGAAGTGCTGGAGATCATCGTTTCCGGCACGCGAGAGCGCGCGCTGACAGCCGATGAGGCGAGAAACGTCTGATCGATCGGCGCGTCACCTGACGGTTCCATCGCAAGTGTTGAGGCACGGCGCGTGGTGTTGGTGCATCGATTGTTTTCGCCAATGAGCTGGCGTGAGGTCCAAGCGCGCCGGGGTTAGTACGCGGTGAAGCACGTGCTCAAGCTTTGTTCGGTTGATGTTGAAAAGCTTATAGGTGGCGACGACTTCACGCCAGCCCGCCCATCGTCTCCCATGAAAGCATGGACCGGTTCCGAACTCTCCGTTGGTGGTTCTCGGGCCAGAGCAGAGACAGTAGGGTGCGATATCGGCAAACTTCCTCGTTACACGCTCGCCTTGGGGGCTTCCTTGAGCCGAACCAGGATTATTTTGTGATTGTCTGCAGCTCGTTCGGCTGTGACGAGGCCGGATGACGAGGTCACTTAACCTGGGGAATCCGTAGTTACGTGCGTCGAAGTCGGGAGCTTGCTTTGCCAAATGGTCGCCCACCCGCGCTAGGTTGGCTCGCCCGTCTTCGTCTGCCGTCGCTCTAACTGCCTTAACCAGCATCTCCCGAGCTGCCTTGTTCAAACCCGCCCTCTTAGGTGGGACTTTTGCGGCGGCAGGTTTCACCGCCTCTGGCTTTGGAGCAGGAGCTACCGCTTCTTCGATCTCGTCAGCCTGTCCATTCAGCACGTCGAAATATACGAATTTGTCGCAAGCGGTAATGAATGGCCGAGGTGTCTTGCGTTCACCGAACCCGTAGACGGTGACCGCCTGTTCACGGATGCGGGCGGCGAGACGTGCAAAATCACTGTCGCTGGAGACAATACAGAAACCCGAAAACCGCCCCGTGTAGAGCAGGTCCATAGCGTCGATGATCATCGCGCCGTCGGTAGCGTTCTTTCCGGTTGTGTATGCGAATTGCTGGATGGGTTGAATCGAATGCTCGAGCAGGCATTCCTTCCAGCCTTTCAAATTGGGGCCCGTCCAATCGCCGTAAATGCGTTTGACGCTGGCCGTCCCATAATTGGCGATTTCGGCCATCAGACCTACGACGATCTTTGGCGATGCGTTGTCTCCGTCGATTAGCAGCGCGAGCGTTCCCGAGTTGTCAGTTGCCATAGTTCCCCCTTGTGATGGCGATCAGATTACATGTCGAAAACTCGGCGACAAGCTAACTTTCCCTGAGCATATTATCGTCGATCTCAACCAGTTCTCCGTCGGACGTAACCATTGGCGCGAACCAGCGACATGAGCATGGGACCAATCGCGAATTCCCCGTTGTCGGTGCGCCGTGTCAGATCGCGAAGGTATCCGCACGCCGAATTGATGTGACCGCCGCGCTCAAGGATGCAGGCAATCACGGTCGCCGCATTTTCTGGACCCATTGTCGAGCAAGCCTCTTGATATGCGGACGGGCTGACGCCGAGCGTCGGTCGGACAACGACCGCGGCGGTCATCAAATCCCGCCAACTGCCAACCTGGCCGCCCGGCCCGTAAGCGGAAATCTCGGGGCACGCCTGCAGGACCAGCCCGAAGGGGAACGACTTCATTGGCGCAGGATCACCCGGCCCATCGACCTGTTTCCCTCCCCTACTCCGAACATCCGGTGTGATTCCACGGTTGGCCGACGCAGCGCTCGGCTTTCCAACGTGAAGCGAGACGTTTGCCCCCTGCTTCGTTTCGAAGCCGGTTCAAGTTCATAAGTGGATTCGGGATTTGAATTCTGTATGTGGCGCTCAATTTGAGATTCATTAGAGTGGATTTTTTGTGTTTTTGTGCACGTTTCCAATTGGTTGACGACTCTTCCTGGAGCCGCGACATCTCGTCCAGAGCGGAAACTAGGGGCCCAGAACTTCCAAAGTGGATTGAAGCAGCATCTGCGTTCCGGCGACACTGTGTTTCGGTTCGACGTGTTCTGCTTCATTATGGCTTAAACCATCCTTGCAGGGCACAAAAATCATGGCTGCCGGCGCAATCCGCGCCACATAAAGCGCGTCGTGAAAGGCGCCGGAGACCATGTGCTTGAACGGTAGCCCGAGATGACGTGCTGCTTGTTCGACCCCTTTGATAACATTCTTGGAAAACGAGGCAGGATGCATGTCGAATGTCTTGCGAACATCAACTTTACAGCCATGCACGGCAGCCGAAGACTGAAAAGCGGCCAATACTTGCGCTTCGATGGAGTTCAGGCGATCGACCAGCGGATGTCGCAGGTCAACAGTGAGGATGACGGACCCTGGAATAGCATTGACGGAGCCAGGATGGGCGCCGATCCTTCCAATCGTCAAGCGCGCGTTTTCGTCCTCAGGCATGATGGTTTCATAAAGCATGTGCAGGGCCGAGGTAACGGCAACCATGGGATCGCGGCGAAATGCCAGGAGGGTTGTTCCAGCGTGTGCAGCCTGCCCCGTAACGGTGACCTCAAGCCAACGGGTCCCCTGCACGCCGGTGACGATGCCGATCGGAGTATCTTCCTTTTCCAGGGAAGGGCCCTGCTCGATGTGAAGTTCGAGGTAACCCGAAATCGGAATCCCGAGCGGTCTGCGCGCCGCCACAGGGAGTGCCGCAAGGGTTGCTGCCAGGGCATCGCGCCACAACACCCCGTCTGTTCCGCTGATGTCGTGCCAATCTTGCGGAATGTGCCCGAGCGAAAATGCCATGGAGCCCATGGTGCCCGGTGCAAACCGGCTGCCTTCCTCGTTTGTCCACGCAACCACTTCAATCGGCGCGTCCGTCTCTATTTTAGCATCTTCCAGTGTCTCCAGAACCTCAAAGGCGGCAAGCGTCCCCAGCGCACCGTCGTAACGTCCACCCGTTGGCTGGCTATCGAGATGGCTGCCGATGAGAAAGGGGGGACGGTTCCTGTTTCTGCCGTCACGACGAATGAACAGATTGGCCAAGGGGTCCTGAAAGACGCTGAATCCGCGCTTCAACGCCAGGCTGGCCAGAAGCGCCCGTGCGGCCTGGTCTTGCGGACTAAGCGCCGGCCGGTTGACGCCGCCGGCTGGCGTTGCGCCGATTGCGGCGAAGTCATCAAGTCTCCTCAACAGGCGCGCGCCGTTGACCTCAGCTGACGATCTCATCTCTTTAATCCGGCGATAAAGGCCGTGACCCGCGCCTTCTCTACCTTGTTCCACCAGACGCCGTCATATTTCAGCGAGCTCGCGACGATGACGCCATCGACGATGTCGAGGATATCGCGGACGTTGTCGGGTGTGACCCCGCTGCCGACCAGCGTCGGCAGGCCGGCGGCCTCCTTGATCAGGCGAATGTAACCGAGATCAGCGGCATGGCCGGTGCGCTGGCCGGTGGCTATGACCGCGTCGGCATCGAAAAAGACGAGATCCTTGACCTGTTCCTCTACGGGCCGATCGGCGACGATCGCATGCGCGCCGTGCTTCACATGGGCATCGGCAAATATCTTGATGCCGTTGGCCCGAAGTTTTGCACGGAAGCGCATGGCGCGTGCTGCTTCACCCTCGACGAACCCCTCATTCGCGACATAGGCATTGGCCCACTGATTGACTCGCACGAAGCCGGCGCCGCTCGCGCTAGCAATGGCAAGTGCCGGAATGGCCGCGTTGGCCAGCACGTTGATGCCGATCGGGCGACCGAGCTCGCGGCGGATGCGGTCGGAAATCACCGACATGTAGGCGGCGGTTTCGGGCCCGATTTCGTCCGGCTTGGAGAAGGGGATATCCCCGTGATTTTCAATGATGACGCCATCGCAGCCACCGTCGAGATAGGCACGGGCATCGTCCAGGCCTTGGCTGTAGATGTCTTCCACATCCTCGCCTTTATAGCGCGGCGCGCCCGGCAGGGGAGCCAGATGCACGACACCAATTACGGCTTTGCTGCGGCCGAAGAGGGAGGTGATCGCATCGCCGGTGCCTGGACCGACCGGTTTTGAGGACTGTGTCATGCATGTTCCGTTTCTGATTTCTTGATGAGATCTGATAGTTCATCGGCTGTGGGGCAAGAGGAGAGTGTCCCTGCCCGTGTCACGGAAAGCGCAGATGCCTTGACCGCAACACGCAGGGCTATCTGCGGGGGCATTGCCTTGGCCAGACATCCCGAAAAGACGCCGCAGAGCACGTCACCCGCCCCGCTGGTATCGACCGCCGCAACTTTCAGGGCTTCGATATGAACGGGTTTGGCACCGGTGCCGGCAAGGAATAGGCAACCACGGGAGCCGAGCGTGACGACCACCGACTTTGCTCCAAGTTCGACGAGTTTGGCGGCAGCGTCTGCTGGCAGCGACAGATCCGAAATCGCCCCGGCCTCACCTTCATTGACGATGACGAAATCCACATTTCCAAGCTCAGGCTTTGCACCTGCGACAAGAGGACTGGCGTTGAGAACTGTCGTGAGACCTTTTCCACGCGCCGCACGCAGGCAGGCGTCGGTCACCGCACCGGCAAGGTTTCCCTGCATGACGAACACGTCACCCGGCTCTATCGTGGCGAGCATGCCGGTCTGCCGGAGCGGATCGAATGCTTGGGCGCAGGAGACCCCGCTGAGGATGATGTTTTCACCGTCGGCATCGACGGCAACAGTGGAGCGGTCGCTAGGCAGATCGAATTCCGCCAAGCAGATACCATCGATCTCGCCGCCCAGCGTTTCGCGGATCCAGGCGCCATTTGCATCCCGGCCGATCGCTGCCCAGAGCGTGACCGGCACCCCGGTGCGTGCGGCGGCGACCGCCTGATTGGCGCCCTTGCCGCCGAGGCCGTCGGCATGGCTCATCGCATTGCGAGTCTCGCCCGCCTTTGGAAAGCGGTCGAGACGGAAGGTGGTGTCGATGCAGACATTGCCGGCGACATGCACGCGCATGGCTCAGGCTTTCGCCGTTGCCCAGGCGAGCATCTGTTCGAACAGGGTCTTGTAGCCCGGCCAGGCGATGAAGCTCGACGGCAGCCAATGCGGGCCAACATCGGAGGTCCAGGCGACAGTGCGGCCCTTGCCGTAGGTTCCAGTCACCAGCAGCGGCTGCGAACCGTAGTCCGTCGAGACGGTCGCCAGAACCTCAGCGCCGTCCTTGACCGTCACTTCATTGTAGCCGAGGAGGATCGGCCAGTCGGTGCCGAGACCCTTCAGGATCGGGTGGTTCTCCTTGCCGGTGACGACCGGGGCAAAGCCTTCCGGCACCTCCATGCGGTCATCGACGGACAGGCAGGAGACCGGCAGCACCTCTTCGACCGGCGTCTTGTGATAGCGCGCGCCACCATTGATGCCCTGGAAGCTGTAGTAGCCGCCGAACATCAGGAGGGCGCCACCGTTGCGGACGTAATCGCGCAACAGCCGGAGACGGTTCGGCGTCGTCTTGGAGTGGATCCAGGTGTCGGGATGCAGCAACAGCGTGTTTGCACCGATATCCGACAGGATAATGGCATCATAGGCGGACAGTGCTTCCAGCGATTGCGGGAAATCGCGCTGGGCTTCGTGGGCCGGCATGAACTGGACGTCGAAGGAGCTGTCCTTCAACGCCGCCAGAAGCTCGTCGGCGCCGGTGTGATAGGTCACGGTCGGGAACTGATCGAACCCCTTGATATGGGTGGCAGTGGAAACCCAGGACTCGCCTGCGAGAAGGACTTTGGACTTGGACATGGAAACTCCTTGGACTTATTGTCAGCGCTCAAAGCACGCTGGAGAAAACGGTTTTCGGATTGTCGATCAGCATCTGGTCGATGGCCGTCTGATCGACCCCGTGACGCTTCAGGCGCGGCAGGAAATGTTTCAGGATGAAGCCGTAGCCGAAGCCGCCGTAACGGGTGAGCATGATTTTCAGGAACACGTCCTGCGAGAGCAGAACGCGATCACCATACCCCATATCGATCAGCACGCGGATCGCACGGGCGTTTTGCTCGTCGGATGGCGACTGGGCGTCCTGATCGGCATAATAAAAGTCCATGCCAATCATGTCGTATTCCAGAAAGGCACCCCGCTCGGCCAGAGCCTTCTGATAGGGCAGATCGTCATGGCTGGGGTTCATGTGGCAGAGAACGGTGTGGCGGAGATCGGCACCTTCCTTCTCGACGATGTCCAGGACCTCATGGGCCAGTCGCTCCCAGCCGGGTAGATGGATGGAGAGCGGCACGCCGGTAATTTTCGAGGCGCGTGCCGCCGCCCGCAGGGACTTCCGTTCCTCGTCGGTGAAATCCTTGCTGACGCCGATTTCGCCGATGATGCCAGCCATCACGTCGGGCTGGCTCTTGCCGCCGCCCACATCGTTGACGATGAAGTCGGTGACCTCGTCGACATCCATGGCCTTCAGCCAGTCCGGATGGCTGAATTCAAGATAGAAGCCGGTGCCCATGACGATCTTGAGACCGGACATTTTCGCAATGCGGGCGAGTTTGGCCGGATCGCGGCCGATGCCGATATTGGTGGTATCAACGACCGTGTGACCGCCCAGTGCCTGAAACCGGCTGAGTTCCGAAAGCGCCAGGTCGCTGTCGTCAAGCGAGACGTTGTCGCGGTTCATATAGGGGTTCATCCGCAATTCGCCGATGATCTCCATGCTGACCTTCTGTTCACCGATGGCCTGCGCCTCCGGGTGGCAGGGGCAGCGCCAGGACTTGGCACCGTCGAGCAGGATGTGCTCGTGCATCAGGGTAATGCCCATGTCGAAGACCGGCACGGGTCCGAGAGCGGTCATGACCGTTCCGGATTTGACGCCGATATCGGCACGCGCTCTCGGCGGCGTATCGAACAGATGATCCATGTCACTTGCCTCTGACTGCACCGCGGAAGAGGCGGAAGTTGAGCCAGACGGCAATCAGGATGATCGTGCCCGTAACGATCGGCGTCAGGAACGGCGACATATGGGCAAGGATCAAACCATTGGCGATGACTGCAACGGTCAGAGCACCAAGAACGGTACCGATAACAGTGCCCCGCCCGCCGAAGAGGCTGGTGCCGCCCAGCACTACGGCGGCGATGACCTCGAGCTCGAACCCCTGGCCCGCGTTGGAGGATCCGGAACCGAGACGGGCGGTGACGATGATCCCGGCCAGCGCCGCCGCGGCACTGGAGAGGATATAGACGAACATGGTTGTGAAGCGCGTGTCGATGCCGGCACGGCGCACGGCCTCAGCATTCGCACCGATGCCAGTAACGTAGCGGCCAAACGGGGTCTCGTTGAAGACGATATAGGCGACCAGCAGCACGGCAAGGGCGATCAGCGCCGGCACGGGAACGCCCAGGAACCAGGACCTGCCGATGACTGTGAAGAAGCTCGCCGGATCGACCGGGATCGAGTAGCCGCCGGTGATCAGCAGCGCCAGGCCACGGATGACGGACAGCCCTGCCAGGGTGACGATGAAGGCCGGAATACGCTCGTATGCAATGAAGAAGCCGTGGATGGCACCGATCATCACGCCGAGCGACAGCATCAGGAGAATGACCAATGGCCATGCGAGCCCTGCCTGCAAAGCCGTTGCCGACAACGTGGCGACCAGCGCCAGCACCGAGCCCACAGACAGGTCGATCCCGCCGGTGGTGATGACGAAGGTCATGGCGGCGGCAACGATCAGAAGCGGCGCCGACTGGCGGATGATGTTGAGCAGGTTCGGGGCAGTCAGGAAGGCATCGGTGATGATCGAAAAGACAACGCAGACGACGAGAAAGAACAGGGCGATCGACACGACGCTGCCATTGGCCAAGAGCTTGTCCCAGAGCGTTGCCTTGCGCAGTCGCGAGGACGAGACGTGAGAACCGGCATGCCCGGTTTGCGATGAAGGCATGCTCATGCGGAAACTCCGGTTTCACTGCCGTTCGCGGAGCGCGCCGAAAATCTGCGCCCGACGATCAAGTTGACGACTTCCTCGATACTGGTGTCACCGATCAGCCGTTCGGCGACATTGCAGCCTTCGTACATCACCTGGATGCGGTCGCAGACGAGAAACAGGTCCTGCAGGCGGTGGGTTATCAGAATGACGCTGACGCCGCGGGCGCTGACCGCGCGGATGAGTTCCAGCACAGCTTCGACCTCGGCAACGGCAAGCGCTGCCGTCGGCTCGTCCATGATGAGAACCTTGGGCTCGAACGAAGCCGCACGGCCGATGGCGATCGACTGGCGCTGGCCGCCGGACAGGTTTTCGACTTTCAGCCTGGTATCGGCAATGACGATGCCGAGACGGTCGAGCATATCGCGCGTCAGTCCGTGCATCTTCTTGTTGTCGAGGAAAGGCACGCCAAGAATGCGGCGGCGCGGTTCGCGGCCAAGGAACAGATTGCCCGCCACATCCACCGTGTCGCAGAGTGACAGGTCCTGGTAGACCATTTCGACATGGGCGGCGCGCGCGTCTGCCGGCGATGAGAAGGAAACGGCCTTGCCATCGATCTCGATGGAGCCACTATCTGGAATGACGGCGCCGGAAAGCACTTTGCTCAGCGTCGATTTGCCGGCGCCGTTGTCTCCGACCAGCCCCAGCACTTCACCGGGCTTGAGCGTGAGCGAGACATTGTCCAGCGTCTGAATGGGATTGTAGCGTTTCGAAATACCGGTCATCCGGACGCGGTATGGTGTGCCGTCGGTCATGGTGGGCTCTCCCCGATTGCCTGAACGGGCATGGCCAGTTTCCTCAAACCGGCCATGCCGCGATGATGCGGGAAAAACCCTTACTTGAACATGTCCTTGAACTGGGCAACGTTCTCCTTGGTGACGATGGTCACCGGAATGTTGATGACCGGCTCGATGGTTTCGCCCTTCTTCAGCTTGACCAGCGCTTCGACGGCAGCCTTGCCTTCACCGGCCGGATCCTGCTGAACGACGGCGGTGACCCAGCCTTCGTCGATACCCTTGACCGCCTGCGCCGTCAGGTCCCAACCGAAGATCTTGACGTCCTTCTGGCGGCCCTGGCTTTCGACGGCGGATACGGCGCCGATCAGCTGCGGTTCGCCAGTGGCGTAGATCGTCGTCATGTCGGGATTGGCGGTCATCAGGTTTTCGGCCGCACCCAGCGCGATGTCCTGCTGGTTCTGACCATCGACGGTATCAAGGAAAGTGACTGCCTGGCCGCCATCGGTCACAGCCTTCTTGAAGCCGTCAAGACGCTGGTTTTGGATGAAGGAGTTGAGTGCACCGACGATGCCGGTCTTGGCCGTGCCGGACATATCGGACTTCACATGGTCGGAAAAGAACTTGCCGATGTCTTCGCCGGCCTTGGCATTGTCGACGCCGATGAAGGAGATGTTGTCACCGTCCGGGATCTGCGCGTCGATGGCAATGACCGGAATGCCGGCGGTTTTTGCCGCCGTAATCGCAGGCTTCACACCGTTGACGTCGATGGCCACGAGAATGATGCCGTCGACCTTCTGGGTGATGTAGTTTTCAATCGCATCATTTTGCGCTGCAGGCACGTTGTTGGCGTTGAAGATTACCAGTTTCGCACCGGCGGCATCCGCGGCCTTCTGTGCGCCGTCATTGATCTGGTTGAAGAACAGGGCCTGCTGGTTGATAGTGACGAGCGCAAACGTGTCTGCGCTGGCGGACGCAACGCCGCAAGCCAGTGTCATGACGACTGCTGCGGTGCTGCGGATCAAAAGTCTGGAAAGGCGCATTCGGGTTCCCCTTGTTTTCGGAAAGGCCCGTAGCCGGGCTCATCAAGCGCTTAAGCGCCAGCGCATAATTCAAGAGACTTGAATTTTTGTCAAGTCTCTTGAATTGACGTTTCCGAAAGTGCTCGCGGGGGATCAGAATGTGGCTGGCGTGTTGACCCAGAAGATGCTGGCGCGCTGTTGCCCGACATTGCGATAATGATGCGGGAGCTCAGAGTTGAAGACGAAGGCATCGCCGGCGGAAAGCATGAAGCTTTTCCCGTCCACAATCAGCTCGATCTCGCCCGAAAGGAGATACCCGACCTCTTCTCCGGCATGCTGGATCGGGCCGGCGCTTTCCCCTTTTTCCTCGATATGATGGATGTTGCACTGAAGCAAATGGCCGGCCGAATAGGGGATGATCCGCTCCAGTGAGATCCCCTCGCCACGACGCAGGGGATCAAGTGCAATCAGCGGCCGGGTGCCCCCACGGAAGATAATACCCTCTTCTCCGCCGGATTCCTCGAACATCCAGCCAATATTCGTATCCAGTGCTCCCACCAGACGGTGCAGCATTGGCAACGACGGAGACGCCTTGCCATTTTCAATTTTTGACAGCAGGCTTTCCGAGCAATTGGCCGCGCCTGACAGTGCCTTCAGCGTCATGCCGCGCGTCTGGCGCGCAAGCCGCAAACGCACTCCCAAACGGGCGGGGTTGGCGGCCTGCACATCGTCCTCGTCGGGAATTGCGGCCTTCAATTCAAACCCTTTTTTCATGCGATCTTTGTCTTCTATTGTTTAATGGGAGAGCTCTTGGGTGTCTTGCACTGAGAGCTTTCTATCGGACTGCCCGGTGAAACCAGGATCACTTTTACCATTCATCTTTCATCGTAATCAAGTCTATTGAATGCGTGACGAATTGCGTCTACCCCCGCCCATTGAAACGGAAGCGCTAGAGCACGGCGCCAAGCCATCGCGGCATGGCATTTGTTCGGTCTTTGATCAGTCGAGCGATGGATATTGACCCGGCACCCGCTGTGGCCAGAACCAACATGCCTCCGGCGATTGCCAGATCCTTCTCGAAATGCAGCATCTCATTCTGGCTTTCAAAGTTGGTGTGGAAGAGAAAGGCAGTCGCCAGGCAGAAGAGGCCCAGTGCCACCGCGCCAAACCGGCTGAGAAGACCCATCGCAACAGAAAGGCCGCCGCCGATTTGAAGGACTATGACAGCGATCGCAACCGGCGCCGAAAGGCCCAGCGCAGCGAAAGTCTCGATGGTCCCGGTGATGTTGGCCGCCAGTGACAAGCCTTCATGCAGGAATATCAGGGACAAAAGAAGCCTGCCCAGAAGAAGAACGATATCGGCCAGCCGCGGCCGGCTTGGTGCGTTTTCCATCATATCCTCCAGTTTGTTGAGGGCAGGCGGTTCTGCCGCCTGCCCATGCGCGCGTGTCCTCGTCAATTGCGGCGCGATGGCCTTTTGCAGCTCCCTGAGTTCCTCGCAGATGCTTGGGCAAAATTGCTCAGCGATGACACCTGCTCGTCGGCCCTCGCCATCTCACCTGCTTCCGCGCAGAGCTCACCCAGATATTCACGCGCTGGCAGCGCGTATAGCCGTCAGATTATAGACATCCGCCTGCTGATTGTCCCGGGCAATGCCTCGAAGCTCCGTCAGGGGCGCCAGCATAAGCGTCTCCGCCTTTGACGAAGCTGCCCAAGCCGGGAAAGGCGAAATGCAAGCCGCAAATGGCGACATTGTCGCCATACGCCTGTGTCTCGAGCGCTACATAGACGCTTGAGCCGAAGCGGTCGATCCACGACCTCCAAACACCATGAAGCTCATCGCTGCCAGTACCCAGACACTCACGCCACCGTAGAGCGTGACGCGCCCGAATCCTTCCGCGAGTGCTTGGTGAACGACAATATCTGATACACTTTGACCCGATGTTCCCATTGTTCCTGCGGCAATTAACTCAGCCAGAGAGCGGAGGGTGGATATGTCCGTGTCGAGCGGCATGTTGGTCCTGAGCGACGTCAGCACACCCTCGACCAGGATCGACCCCATGATCGGGATATTGATGGCCAGCGAGATCATGCGCGCGCTCATGTCGATGCCCGACGCCATGCCGGAGCGCGAGGGAGGAACCGCCCCCGTTGTTGTATTGGTGACCGGCGTGTTGGTCAGGCCAAGCCCGACCCCTGCCAAGATGCAACCCGGCAGCATGGTCAGCCAGTTCGCATTCTCGGCGTCACCTCCGAGCTTCATCAGCATAAAGCCGAGGCCGATGGTGAAAAGCCCCGCCGGAATGACAAGGCGGGGTTGGTATCGCAGCGACAGTCGTTCGGCCAATGGCGGCACGACCAGCGCGGGCAACGTATAAGCAAGTAGCCCCAGCCCGGCGGCAACGCTGTCATAGCCAAGGCCCGCCTGGAACCAGATCGGCAGATAGATCATGAACGGCCAGAAGCTGATATTCATCGCCACCGAGCCAATGATGGCGCCCGAAAAGCGGCGTATCCGGAATACAGACAGATCGAACATTGGCCTTCGGGTTAGTTTTCCGGCGATGAGGAACGCGACGCAACTGACGAGCGAGACAGATAAAATCGAAAGCGCCGCCGGGCTTGCGAAGCCGAGATCGTGTCCTTGGGTGATGAAGAAAGCCAAGCAGAACACCGCTACAGACAGTGTCGAGATACCGATGAGGTCGATATGGGTCGCCTCCGGATCTCGCGATTCCCGCACCCCACTGGCTGCCAGCAACAATGCAAGGATGCTGACCACGACATGCACGAGGAACACCCATTCCCAGCTCCACAACGCGACGATGGCACCACCGACAATCGGCCCGAATCCCAGTCCCACTCCAGAGACGATGCCCCACCATCCGAAGGCCATGCCGCGCTCACGCGCCGTGCGGAACTGATGCGAAAGGATGGCGATCTGGCACACAAGCATCGCGCCACCGCTTAATCCCTGAAAAAAACGGGCGCCGATCAGCACCGGAACGCTTTCGGTCATCCCGCAGGCCAGAGAAGCCACGCCAAATGCGACGATGCTGGTGACGAACACCCGTTTGCGGCCGAAGCGATCGGCCAGTGCACCCGTCGCCATCAGCACCATCGTCACGCCTATGGTGTAGGCGTTCATTATCCACTGAAGCTGCCTGAAATCCGCGTGCAGCACCTGTTCCAGTGTCGGCAAGATTGCCGGAACGCTGGAGATCTCGAGGCCGAACATAAGTGCGGACAGGCAAACCGCGGCCAGTGCTATGGCGCTCCTGCTGCGGGTTTTTACGGATACGGCAAGGGTCATGGTCCGGTCTTTCATCATTGAGGATGGCAGCAAAGATGGCAGCGGCGAACTCCACTCGGGGCGGGGCGCGGGGACGTGTTTCGGTTCGACGGATTTCTCCATAGCGAAACCTTGACCATGACTGAACCGGATGATTGAACATATCAGAGATAACAATTTCGGATCATTGCCATGGCCACTCTGGACGTGGACGCCGTCCAGGCGTTCGTCACCATCGCCGATCTTCAGAGCTTCACCCACGCCGCTGAGGCGCTCGGCACTACCCAGGGCGCGATCAGTGTGAAGCTCAAGCGCCTTGAAGCGAGGCTCGGCCAGCGGCTGATCGAGCGCACGCCCCGCTCGGTGCGCCTTTCGGCGCAAGGTGCCGTGTTCCTCACGGGTGCCCGCGAATTCCTTGCGGCCCATGACCGCGCCATGGCCGGGTTGTCGGCGGCACGGCGCCGTTTCGGCCTCGGCATCGCCGCGCATGTCGCGGGACCAGAAGTCCCGACCCTTCTGGCGCGGCTAAACGCCCACGATCCCGGCCTCACCATAGAAGTGCGGATGGACCATTCGCGCGTATTGCTGGACGCATTCGATCGCGGAGAGCTCGATGCCGCCATCATTCGGCGTGATGATGACAGGCGCGACGGCGAGGTGCTGGGACCCGAGCATTTCGGCTGGTTCGCGGCCCCGCAGTTCGAACACCGTCAGGGCGAGCCTTTACGGCTTGCTGCGCTCTCCCCCGCCTGCGGTGTCCGCGATATCGCGACGCGTGCACTGGACGCTGTTTCCATGGCATGGACCGAAGTCTTCCTTGGCGGCACGTCATCAATGGTGACAGCCGCGGTTTCCGCGGGCCTCGCCATTTCGGCCTTCTCCTGTCGGCTTGCCCCTCCTGGCACGGTCGAGGTCAGCCAGCGCTTCGGTCTGCCGCCCCTGCCCTCCACCGAGATCATTATGTTCTCGACCCTCACCGACAAAAGATCCCGTGAGGCTCTACGCACGCTCGCGGCAGCCTTCCGTGAACATCGTCCGCCGACCTCACCAGCGACCGCCGCGCCTGGTTCGAGGGTCTAGCGAAACCTCATCCGGGCCAGAGAGGTAAAGCCACGCGCGATGGCTTCGGACCTGGCCGCTCTAGAACAGGGGCCGAGTGCTCCTTCGGTCGCAAGTGCCGTATTCCAGGGTTGCATCGAGGATTTCACGCCATGGTCGAGCTGGGAGATGATATTGTGGTGAAAACGGCGTCGATAGTCGGATCGTTGGTTGTTTGTTGACGGCTCATGTTCGAAACCTTCGTCCTGAGGTTTTGCCATCGCGACCTGCCACGCGGTCCGACTGCCGCGCACTTCTATGACATGCTCTCGATAACGTCCTGCGACAAAATCGTGCTATAGTTTAGCGAATACCAGAATTCGGCAAACGGAGGCTGACTATGATTACACGCAAAGACATGACTGCCGACGAATGGAAGTGGCTGGTGCGGATCTATCAACATGACGCCGGCTCGCTCCCCGCCGCTGTTTGCAAGAGGCTGAATGAACTTGGCCTCACCGAAGAACTGGTGGGTGATGCCAGCGTGAGTGACGTCGGCAGATCCCTGGTCGATCACGAGCTGCTTGCTGAAAGAAGGAATAGGCTGCAAGAAGAGCGTCATTGACCCGCTCCTGCCGCTGCTGGATTGAGTTGTGACACCCAGAGACTTCCCTACGCCTGCACTGCGCTCTCGGCGATATCAATCGGGTCGCTCTTTCCTGAGCGCCTGATCGACTGTGGAGGTAATCCGAACGCGCGAAGGAAAGCGCGACGCATGCGGTCCCGGTCGGCAAACCCCGTCTGGCGCGCGATCACGTCGATCGGATGCCGACTCTGCTCCATCATTAAACGAGCGGCTTCAACGCGAAGACGCTCAACCACCTTCGCAGGCGGTTGCCCGGTCTCCGCCTGGAAGGCCCGGCTGAACTGGCGAGGGCTGAGGCTAGCGACCTTTGCCAGTTCGGTTACCGAGAGTTCTGTCTGAAGGTTGCGCCGTGCGTACGTCAGCGCGCGCTGGATACGGTCTGATTTCGGGACGAGGTCCAGAAGTTCTGAGAACTGCGACTGGCCACCGGGGCGCCTGTGATAGACCACGAGCTTCCGCGCGACCGCTCGCGCAACCTCTTCGCCGAGATCCTGCTCCACCAACGCGATCGCGAGATCGATTGCCGCGCTCGCACCCGCCGACGTCCAGATAGAGCGTCCATCTGTGAAGCTGTTCAGGATTGGCACACACCGTGGCTGATATCGCTCCACGAGTCCGCTCACCGTCGCGACAACCCCCACGAACGCATGAGCTCAACTGGAGCGGAGATCTCAGCGGCCAGTACGAATGGGTCCTTCGATCTTGACGCCCCACTGCGCACTTTGACAGGAAGGCCATGCCCCATGTCGGTGATCGAATAGGACGCGACCTGAGCCTGGCCAGCGGTCCTCCATGAACGCAGTTCGCCCCATGCCTTCTTCTCAACAAGGCCGGAGTTTCGGTCGAGCCCGCGGGCTTCCAGCCATTGGTCAATACTCGCATCCGCATTCGTCGGATTAACCACCCGATCCGCTGTCCCGTGCCAAATGCTGATAGGGGGCCACGCCTGGCGTCCAGGTGATACCTCGACAACCCTGCTGCCCCATCCAGCCGATGGCGTCAATGCACCGGACTTCATGGCTCGGAGCGCCGACATCGCGTCTCGCACCCCGCCGAACGGCATGCCTGCCACGATCGCCGCGCCTGCGAACAAGCTTGGGTAGTTGGCAACGAGTGCTGCCGTCATGGCACCTCCTGCTGAAAGGCCCACGATATAGATACGCTTGCGGTCGATCCGGTGCCGATTGCATGCCTGTTCGATCATCTGCTTGATGGACAGCACCTCACCGCGGTCGCGGGCGACAGCACTGGGTCGGAACCAATGGAAGCATCCCTGCGCATTGTTGCTCTTCGTCTGCTCGGGAAAGAGAAGAACGAAGCCCCTCTCCTTAGCAAGCCGTGAGAAGCCGCTCGCAGCGTCCAGACTCTCGGGCGTCTGATTGCATCCGTGGAGTACCAGGACGAGCGCTGGATTCTTCGGCAGCTTAGCAGGGACAAACGATTTCATTCTGAGCCCTCCGGGGTTACTTCCGAAAGAGGCTGTGGTTTCGAGCGCAGGTTTGATCGATCTCG
Source organism: Rhizobium sp. P1_C7 (assembly GCF_056406295.1). NCBI lineage: Bacteria > Pseudomonadati > Pseudomonadota > Alphaproteobacteria > Hyphomicrobiales > Rhizobiaceae > Rhizobium > Rhizobium sp. P1_C7. The sequence continues at coordinate 97,868 of NZ_JBFUAL010000011.1, read as the reverse complement.
CGCGTCTGCGCGGGGGCGGACGTAGGAGAGCCTCGACGAGCTTGGTAACCTTCCTCTGCGTCTTGAGCGCCTTCGAAAGCGATCTGGGGAAACCAAACCTCAAAGGTCAGCCGCCCGCAGTTGGATTAGCAAAGTTCGCAGGCCCGGCTGCGCTGCGCCGCGGACTGCGACGTCCAGTGGGAACCATGTCTGTTTCCGGACTGCCTTCTCCGGGAACTCGTTCGCAAGTCCGGACACTTGGATAAGATGGACAGCGACGTGATAGCGATGCGGCGAGCTGTCCTTCTGGTAGCTGAACGAACCGAACACGCGAGTATCGACAGCGCCGACAACGCCCGCCTCCTCAAAGGATTCCCGTCCTGCGGCGGCTTGGCTGCTTTCACCCGGATCAAGGTGCCCCTTGGGAACTCCCCATCTTCCGTTTCTCCGGCTCCCGACCAGAAGAACGCTGAGCTGACCGCTGCCGTTACGTCTATAACAGATCGCACCCGCCTGCTGAACGTCGCGGGCAGCGCTGCTGGCCGAGGGCTGGTTGACGCTCGCGAGCATGGCTATTCTTGATTTCTTCCTATCTTTCATCAGATCGCTGTAGCACCGAACGATGACAGTGAACGCAGCGCTGAGGATCATTCCTTTAGCAGTCGGAGTTCGCCTTGTCGTCAGAAACCGAAATCAAGCTCGACCTTTCACCGGAAGACCTGAATTCACTTCTTGGTTCCGATCTTCTTGGGGAGCCCGACCGCGTCCTCGAACAGCGCTCCACCTACTTCGACACGTCCGACCGAACGCTCTGGCAGGAAGGCTTCACACTCCGCATCCGGCGGGTTGGGGAGGCGCACACCCAGACAGTAAAGGCCACTGGTAAGAGCAGGTCCCTGTTCGCCCGATCCGAGTGGGAGACGCCTGTCGAGGGGGACGAACCCGCTCTTGACCATACGAGCCCCCTTGTGGGCGAGTTCGGCGGCCATCTGAAGCTTGAGCCAGCATTCGACGTCGTCATCGAGCGACGCCTGTGGAACGTTGACGAAAACGGATCCAAGATAGAGATCGTCGTAGACCAAGGCGAGGCCGTGTCGGGCGACCGCCGCTCTCTGATCCGGGAAGCCGAGATCGAGCTGAAGGACGGCAGCCCGATCGATCTATTCGTGTTCGCCAGGAAGATCGATCCCGTCGCGCCTTTCAAGTTTGGTGTCCGCTCGAAGGCGGAGCGCGGCTTCGATCTCATTGAAGCGCAGAAGTCAGTGTTTAAGGCCGAACCCATTCATCTTGAGCGTGACATGGATGCAGCCGCTGCGTTCCAAGCCATCGCAATTTCATGTGTGCGGCAGTTTCGACTAAACGAGGAGGTGCTCCTCGCGAAAGGAAATCCGGAAGCACTGCACGAGGCCCGGGTCGCGCTCAGACGGTTGAGATCTGCGTTCTCGCTTTTCAAGTCGGCAATCCACGGCGACGAGCCACAACGGCTCAAGGATGAGCTTCGATGGTTGGCCGGGGTGCTCGGCGAAGCGCGCAACGTCGATGTATTGCTGATGAAGGCGACGGACGCCGATCTTGTCTTCAAGCTCAAGACAGCGCGCGAAGCGGTGTATCGGGAGGCGATCGAAGCGTTGAACTCGTCGCGGGCGCGCGCGCTTTTGCTCGATCTGCTTCAGTGGCTGGAATGCGGTGCCTATCTCCCTAACAGCCGGGAAACGTCGGCGGATACTCAGAGATTTTGCGTCGCGGGTGCTGGATAAGCAGCGCAAGCGGCTCAAGAAAGACGGCAGCTCGTTGGCAAAAGTGGATGACGAGCATCGCCATGAAGTCCGGAAAGATGCCAAGAAGTTCCGGTATGCTGCCGAGTTTTTCGCCTCACTTTTCGGCGACAGACGAGGTGCGCAGCGACATAAGAAATTTCTGGCTGCGATGGAGACCCTTCAGGACGACCTTGGGGTCTTGAACGATCTGGCGACTGGGCTGGATGTGCTGGAGAAGCACGGCCTCGCCGAACATCCGGCGAAGGACACGGTCGTTTCCCATGCCGATAAGAGCGCCTTGATCGGTACAGCTCAGGCCTCGGTCGACGACGTCCTCGATACGAAGAGATTCTGGCGCTGACGGCCGTCTGGAGAAGAGCGCCAGTTAGGTCAATTCGTCGGCTTCCGGATGATGGCCGCGCGGAAGGCAGGCAGCGAAGCCGACATCCACAACAGTTGTGGAAACGGCACTATCGCTGACATGGTTTGGCGGAGAAGCTGGATGAGGAACATTGCCTCCGATTTTTTTCGTCTTGCTAGACAATCAACAGCAGCGAGCCGGTGACGAACAGTACGATTGCCCATAGGAGATCAACATTGATCCAGGCGCTTCGCAATATCTCGAGCCCGACCCAGCGATAGACCGCCATGGCGACGAGACTTGTGACCGCCAACATCGCAAACGTGTGGACGCCGACCGCTGCGATCGCCATCGCCGCGGACCCAGCGCCGCCGATTTCTCGTAGTGGCGACTCCGTGAGACAGAGGGGCATCAAGGCCGGCACGATCATGAACCCCGCACCATGGGCCGTCGCCATCAGGAACGACCAGAACGCAAGACCCGCAAGCCCCGTGCGCAGGCCGATGCGTACGCGGCGTCGGTGTCCGAAGACATGATGCCAGATAGCCCATGCAACAAGCGCCCCTCCGGTGGCAGTGCGCACAGCATCCTGGTTGACGAAACGCCCGGCGGCGACCAGGGCTCCGGCCACCAGTGCGATGGACACGGCGTGTCCGAGGGCGATGGCGGGCACTGCCTGGACCACCGCGGCAGAACTCTGCCGGTGAACGCCAAGCGCAACGGCAAACAGCCATCCCATCGCCGGATTGAGGCCATGGAAGGCCCCTAGTCCCGCCAGTAGCATCCAGGGCCAGAGCTCGTTCATGGGCGCCTCACCGGCTGACGCCGTTCATTACGGATAGCAATAGGAATCTGACGAGCAATCGCCACCCTGCAGGCGGATCTGGTGTGGGCGATGCGACTTTGGCCATTCGACGAAGAATTTCTCGTCGAAGGCAATGCCGCCCTCAGGTTTCGCGTCAAGCTTTACCATCCAGCCAGAGACGCCATCGGGATAGAACTGCTCGTCGATCGCTCCATAGAGCGAGTTGGTGAAGTAGACCCGGCGGCCGTCGCGGCTGATCTCGACCATCTGCGGGCCGCCGTTCAGCGCACCATTCCTCGCCCCTGGATGCGAAGCACGCGATACGATGCCGCCGATCCGGACCTTGCCTGTCAGCTTTGGCTTGAACGGATCGGAGACATCGTACTGGTGCAGGTCGCCGGTTCCCCAGCATGACACATAGAGATATCGGTCATCCATCGAAAGATCGATGTCGGTGACGAGCGGCGGCACTGCCTTGAACCCCTTGAGCATCGGCGGCAATTGGTCGGCATCGGCGGCCTCCGCCGGAATGTCGATCACCTTTGTCACTCCCCATTTCGCGCCGTCACGGTGCCAGACCCAGATCGAGGAGGAGAGGTCCTCGAGACTGAGTACACAGTTGACAAACCCATAGGCTTTGGTCGGGTCGTGCGCGGGTCTGAGTTCGAAGACGAGCTGATACTTGTCGCCGAAATCGATCGTCTGCAGGTGCTTGCGCTTGTGCAAATCCCAAAAATGCAGGCGTCGGCCGTATTTTGCGCCGAGCAGGATTTCCGGGATCAACCCGTTTTCGAAGGTATCCGGCGTGCCCCATTCGCTCGTGACGAGCGTATCGTGGCCAAGGTGCCACCAGACGTCATAGGAAAGTTGTTGCGGTCCGCGATCCATTTCCCACTGGCCGCGCACCTCGAATGTCTCGTGATCCATGAGGAACACGCCGCCTGGTGCCTTGCCCTCGGCATTGCCAAGTGCTGCGACATAGATCCCTTCCGGTCCGCAGTGAACGGTATGAGGCCTGGAGTAACCGGCCCGTTCAGCCACTTCGCCGGGCTCGATCACCTTGACGATAGACGGATTCCTGCCATCCGGCTTGGTGTCGATGATATGGATGCGGGATGATCTCAGTCCCGGTACGACCAGGTAGCGGCGTTCCGCGTGCGGATGTGGTGCGTTCGGACACAGGCAGGACGAGCAGGCGTTCCAGCCGAAATGATGCAATTCGTCGCCGACGTTGGGCATCGCAACGGTATTTACAATCTGTCCATAAGAGGCCGATTTCGGGTCGACATCGACGACCGCGAGCTCGTCAGGGACCACTCGTGTCGGATCGAAGGCGACGACATAGGCGATTGTCTCCGGCGCGGCCTTCATAGCCATTCGCGGTGACGGATAAAAGCTCGGATCGGGTTTCCACGTTACCATGTGAAGCGCTCCTGGCTCGCGTTGAACAAGGAAAGATGTTCGCTAGATGATTGCCGACAGCCGACGCATCGCTGCGGACGGGGCAGGATCCAAGGATGGTTCGACGACACGTCGATTCGAAACCGTCCTGTGCAGCTGCACGAGCAATAGAGGCAATCCTCCCCGCTGTAATTATCTCAGATAATGGCGGGTTTGGGCAGTCCCTTTTTCGCCGCCTCCCTCACCGCGGCTTCGACCAATTGCAAGCCGTGCCTCCCACGCGACAGACGTCGCGAAATTCGGCACTTCCGGCAGCAATCGCGCCCATAAGCGGAAGTTATTGCCGCTCGGCCACTCTTCAAAGGCAATTTATTAGGCCTTTGAAATCAGGTGGGAATCCGAATTTCCGCCAGATTAATTCATGGGGCGGCCGGTAGCGTAAATTTCCAACCGGAAACCTGTCTGCTTAAACCACCGACCAGAAAATCGGCTCAAATCCTGCTTGATTGGAACCGGAAATCGCCTTTTCATGCAGCATTGTCCACGTCTCCCCGCGCAGGCGCACGACCATCTCGTTGAGCGTGACGACCTTCATCGCCTCGATCATTCCGACGATAAAGGCCTCGTGCGCGTCCAGACGCGAACATCCGCGTCGCTCGCATCTGTCGGTTCGGATGATATCGGAACGGTACTATTCGGTTTGGGTCGGACCAGCTTCACTAAGGTCCTGCCGCTCCTCAGCATGGGAGTGATAAATGCGCCCTTGATCGTATTGAACTTCTGCAACGAACTGTCGCTATAGCCGGAAATGCCGAAGACAACTTGCTCTCCCTTGGATGGTCGATATCGAGTTCGGAAAAGCCAGTCAAAAACCGAGAGATTTGTACCAAAGTTCTTGTCCCAATGCGGCTGGAGCTTGCTGTGGTGAATTTGATGCATATGCGGGCTGATAAGGAAGGAATCGAACCATCCAAGGCCGACGGGAATATGCGAGTGCTTGAGGGGATCAAGCGTCCAGACGGTAAAGATTTTGATCACTACTGATTTGAGTAGCAGCGCTTCCGGCAGGCTGATGCCAAACACGTACATGAAGACACCGGCTGTCGGACCTGTGATCATCCCAGCCATGGCTCCCCCATAAACGAGTGGAAGCGAATGGCCGCGCTTGGAGGTAAGTGGATTCAGGAAATCCGCCGAATGATGGACTTTGTGCAATTCCCATAGCGCAGGGATCTTATGTTCGAGATAGTGCACGAAATAATCGGCGAACTCCGCAGCGAGGAACATTGCGATCGTGCATATAAAAGTGGCCAAATAGCCAACATGATATGGCGTCATCTCGCCAAGCAGACGCCGCAAAATCAAATCCGTGGAGGCTGCTGCGAAGGCCATGACGGCGATGCCGGGTGCGGCAAAAACAAAGTCGGTGAATTTCCTGTAGACGTAGATAAGTACGTCCATGTGGAAGCTTTTCGATTTCCAGGGGCTGAATGGAATACAGTGATCAAACATTTCCCTGATCGAGAATTGACCACGATTGCGATACAGCTGGAAGGCAAAGGTAAGTAGTCCAGCGCCGAAGAACATCCCCCAGGTGATGGCAAATTGGGGAAAGCTGATGAAATACGAGTACACCGTGTCCAGGTCAATCACGCTGCTTTCCTCACATTGCCATCTCGCGAAGTAGCGTCGGTCACTCGGTGACGCAGTCGAGTGGAGTGGTTCATTGCCAAGACCTCCTGCTCTGTGCCCGAGGCTGCAACCGTTCGGCAAAGTCTCTGCGCAAGAAGTGTCTACGGTCGTCGCCGCTCCGAAGACAGCAATCTCCATTGGCTGACAGTTAGCGCAGCCTCATCACCAAAGTTTAAGGCTACAGATCGCAGTATGAAGCATGTTGCAAGAACATCAATATGAAGTATGTGTCATATATAAGGAGAAAAGGCGTGATTTAGCCGCCGCTCTATCGAGAAAAGCTTGTTTTTATTACGCATCGTCCAAAGTAGCGAATGGAGATTCCCTTTCAGATAAAATTGTTATTTATTGAGGTAGCAACTGCCACTAGTCAGTTGCTACCTTTGGAGGGCAGTTCATGGAAATCCACGCAGTCAGTTCTCTGTCTGACTTCGAAGAGGCGCATGCGCTCATCAATGTCATGGGCAAATGGGACGCCGAACAGTCTCGCAAGTTCGGAGTGCCCGATGTTGTATTGATGGAATACATCTACGGACACACTGTAGAAACTCTGATGGAAAAGTTCAGACAACGCGCCGCGGGATTCTTCTTAGCCCGCATGGACAAATATGTTGTCGGGTGCGCTGGCTATTCGAAGTCAGATGACGGTATTGCCGAAATACAGAAAAATGTACGTTCGCCCGGAGGCGAGAGGCGAGAGGCAAAGGCGTTGCGAAGGGCCTGATGACCGCCTGCTTAGATAGAATGCGCGATGACGGATACGCTAGTGTGCGATTGGAAACCGTCACGTTTATGAGTGACGCCATAGCTCTGTACGATGCCTTTGGCTTCAAGCGAAGCGGCCATTTCCGAGCCGTTCCCCAAAGCTTGCAGCCCATCACGATTTTCATGGAGAGGAAGCTCTAAGCACAACAAGCGATCTCCGCCGCGCGACGATCATCTCTCTGCGTCTCGCGCCCTTTGAGATCGCTGTAGATGGCGACGGAAGTCTCCAGCGTTTTGCTGGACGGTAAAGAGATTCGGCCGTTCTAGCCGCGAGCTCGGCCGGGCTCCGGTAAATATTCAGCGGCCCGCGAACTTGGAACAATACGCCACGATGATTTAGGGGGCGAACCTTCTCAGGATCAAAGTAGACACCGCTTTCCCTATCCCGTGGGAAGGCGCGTCATCGTCTGAGGTGTCCCGGAGACCGGTGGACGACATCGACGAACTCCTCTGCCCGATTGGAGCGGTCGGCATGCGCGATGATCGCATCGCGGCTGAGATTGTAGGCTGGGGTCGACGGAAGTAACCAGGTTCCATCCGGAGCGGCCGCCGGAAAGATGATCGAGAGAGCCTAACTGCCCTGCGAGATTAGAGGGATCGGGGAAACTCGTGGAAGTGGTGGCCACAAGACCGATCCGGCTCCCCGGTTTCGGTACGGCGATGACAATAATCTTGTGAAAAATCCGATACTGGGGCACAATTTGTGAACGCATCTGAAGTTGCGGCGCAAGCTCAAATCCGGCCGTCTCGCGCCGAGTGACAGTTCGCGTCGGAGGGTCGCGTCGATGGATCAGGGGTTCTTTCTTCTGTTCGCTACGGTATCCGTGATCACGGCCCTGATGGTGGTCCTTGCGCGCAATCCGGTTCACAGCGCATTGGCGCTGATGGCGTGTTTCCTGCAGGTCTCGGCAATCTTCGTCTTGCTCGAGGCGCCGCTGCTCGCAGTCATCCAGATCTTCGTCTATGTCGGCGCAATCATGGTCCTGTTCCTATTCGTGATCATGATGACCGATGTGCGCGAGGCGGGGTTGCAGCGGTTCTTGCCGGGCAGCAACCTGCCGGCTCTGGTGCTGCTTGTCCTGCTTGGGGTCGAGATGTTTGTGCTGGTGCTCCGGAGCGACCGCTTTTCGGTCACGGAGCCCGTCGCGATGCGTGGCGGCGATGCGATCAGGCAGCTCAGCACGACACTTTTTGCCGACTATCTGCTGCCGTTTGAAGTTGCCTCCGTGATCCTGCTGGCGGCCCTGGTCGGCGCCATCGTGCTGGCGCGGAAGGAGTCGGGGTAATGGTTCCGCTCTGGTGGTATATTTTGCTCGGAGTAGTCCTGTTCGTGATCGGAGCGGCGGGCGTGCTACTGAGGCGCAATATTCTGGTCGTGCTGATGTCGCTGGAGCTGCTGCTCAACTCGGTCAACATCAATTTCATCGCTTTCGGACACTACTACGGCGATTTCCGCGGACAGATCTTCGCGATCTTCGTCATCGCAATCACCGCGGCGGAGGTTGCCGTCGCCCTGGGTATCTTGGTCGCCCTTGTGAGGAATAAGTCCACCCTCAAGGTCGATGACGTGACCATGATGAAAGGATAGCGGCTTTGGACCAGGTTGTATCGATCCGGCCGCTGCTTGCCGTCGCGGTCGCAGGTCTGGCGGCCCTTGCGGTTCTCCTTCTGAACAACCGAGAGAGACTCCGCGATGTCGTCTCGCCGGTGGCCGCGATCGCCATGTTCGCAATTGTCGCCTCGATGGCGCCCACGGTGCTGGCGGGCGGGACAGTCGACTTGCGGCTGTTCGAGGTTCTGCCCGGAATTGACTTCGCTTTCCGGGTCGATGCCCTCGGCATGGTGTTCGCCACCGTCTCGTCGCTGCTGTGGATCGTGGCGGCGGTCTATTCCATCGGCTACATGCGCCACTTGAACGAGCATGCGCAGACCCGATTCTTTGCCTGTTTCGCCGCCAGCCTCGCGGCGGCGGTCGGGGGCGCCTTCGCCGCCAATCTGTTGACGCTGGTGATCTTCTACGAGGCGCTCAGCCTGGTTACATACCCGCTCGTCTACCACCACGAGGACGAAAAGGGATGGACCGGCAGCCGCAAGTACCTCGTCTATTTGATCGGCGCGTCGAAAAGCTTGCTGCTCGCCGCGCTGGCACTGACCTACCAAATTGCGGGGTCGCTCGACTTCGTGGCGGGGGGGCTGCTGGCGGGGGTCGATGCCTCGGCAGCGCTGCTGACGGTCGTCTATTTCTGCTATCTTTTCGGCTTTGCCAAGGCCGCGGTGATGCCCATGCACGCCTGGCTGCCTGCCGCGATGGTGGCGCCGACACCGGTCAGCGCGCTCTTGCATGCAGTGGCCGTGGTCAAGATGGGCGTGTTCTGCGTTCTGCGGGTGGTGTTCCATGTCTTCGGCGTCGGGCTGGTCGGTGGGCTGGGCCTGGGCATCGCCACGGCCTATCTGGCTTCGTTCACGATTGTGATGGCGTCGGTCTACGCCTTGACGCGGGACGACCTCAAGGCCAGGCTCGCCTATTCGACGGTCAGCCAGCTCTCCTATATCGTGTTGGGCGCGGTTATGTTGTCGCCGGTCGCGATGGTCGGTGGGATCATCCACATTGCAGCTCATGCATTCTCAAAGATCACGCTCTTTTTCTGCGCCGGGTCGATCTATTGCGCGTCTGGCAAGCGAAACATCAGCGACATGGCCGGCATCGGCCGCAGGCTTCCCTGGACCATGGGGGCGTTTTTCATCGCCTCGCTGAGCATGATCGGGGTGCCGCCGACCGCGGGCTTTATCAGCAAATGGTATCTGGCGTGGGGGTCGGTGGAGGCCGGGCAGATCGTGTTCCTGGCCGTGCTCCTGGTAAGCTCGATCCTCAACGCCGCCTACTTCCTGCCGGTCACCTACACAGCCTTCTTCGAGGTGGAGACGCAGGAGAGCCGGGCAACCGTCCGTGAGATTCCTATGGTCACCATCCCGCTGGTGGCGACCGCCATCCTGTCGGTCTTGATGGGCATCTTCCCCGATTACTTTCTTACTCTGGCGGACGGAGTGGTCAGATGATCAAGCGTGTCGTCGACTTCTTCGGTGACGGAAAATACCTGAACCAGCGCCGTCGGCTGTTCTATCTTGTCCTCGTTCTGATTGTCGTCGCCGACTTTCTGGTCTCTCGCGAACACGCCGAATACCTGTGGGACAGCCTGCCCGGCTGGTCCGCCGTCTACGGCTTCGGCTCCTGCGTGCTGCTGATTTTCGTTTCCAAGTTCCTCGGCCATCGGGGTGGGCTCATGCGGCGCGAGGACTATTATGACTGACTTCGTCCATCCCACCCTCCTGTTCATTCTCGGCGCCCTGCCGATCCCCCTTCTGAAAGGGTCCATCCGCAAGGTCTATCTGCTGCTGATCCCGGCCCTGGCGATCCTCGCCGTGCTTACGATGCAACCGGGCAACTACGGCGCGACGCAGATCATCGGGCAGGAAATCCTGATCGCGAAGGTCGACAAGTTGAGCATCCTCTTTGCCACCGTTTTCACCATCATGGCTCTGATCGGAACAGTCTACGCGCTTCACCTGACGCACGCCGGCCAGCATGTGGCCGCCTTCATCTACGTTGGCAGCGCGCTCGGCGTGGTATTTGCCGGCGACTACCTGACCCTGTTTCTGTTCTGGGAAGGTATGGCGTTTGCCTCTGCCTATCTGGTCTTTGCGCAGCGCGGCGAACAGGCGATCCGCGCTGGATTCCGGTATCTCATGGTCCATATCACCGGCGGGGTCGTTCTGCTCGGTGGCATCATTCTGCTTCGGGTCGCCACCGGTTCGCTGCTCTTTGGCCCAATGGGGGGAGAAATGGGCGTTGCCGCTTACCTGATCCTTGCCGGGTTCATCCTCAACGCTGCAGTGCCGCCGCTCAACGCCTGGCTGACAGACGCCTACCCGGAAGCAACCGTCACCGGGGCGGTGTTCATGAGCGCCTTCACCACCAAGACCGCCGTCTATGTACTGGCGCGGGCGTTTCCGGGAACCGAGCTTCTGGTTTGGCTCGGCACAGCAATGGCGCTCTACGGCGTCATCTACGCAGTACTGGAAAACGACTGCCGACGGCTCCTGGCCTATCACATCGTCAGCCAGGTGGGCTACATGGTCGCGGGTGTGGGCATCGGGACCGAGATGGCGGTCAACGGGGCCACCGGCCATGCCTTCGCGCATATTCTCTACAAGGCACTCCTGTTCATGGGTGCGGGGGCGGTCATCCACGTCACCGGCCGTCGCAAGCTCACCGAGCTCGGCGGGCTCTACAAGACCATGCCGGTGACCGTGGCGCTTTATATGGTCGGCGCCCTCGCGATCTCGGCATTTCCATTCTTCTCGGGCTTTGTCACCAAGTCGATGGTGGTGGCCGCTGCCGGACAGGATCATCGGGCGCTGGTGGTGCTGGCGCTGACGATGGCGTCGTCGGGGACGTTCCTGCACACCGGGCTAAAGCTCCCATATTACATGTTTTTCGGCGCGGACAGGAAACTGGAGGCGCGGGAGCCGCCGCGCAACATGCTGGTTGCGATGGGCATGGCGGCGGTTCTCTGCATTGCAATCGGGGTGTTTCCCCGGCCGCTCTATGCGCTTCTGCCTTACGCGGTCGATTTCGAACCCTACACGGGCCTCCATGTAACGGAGAGCCTCAGCCTGCTGATGTTCACCGCCTTGGGATTCGTGCTGTTCCTCAGGGCGCTCGACCCCGAGAACACGATCAGCCTCGACACAGACTGGTTCTATCGCAAGGGCGCACGGGTCTTCATGTGGCTCGCCGAAAATCCGCTGGCGCGCTACGAGAAGGCGGTGACCAACGTCGCCGAGGCAGCGGCGCTGCCCTTCCTGCATGGGGCGGCACGGGCGGGACTATGGATCGATCGCACTGGCGTGGACGCCGTCGTGAACGGCGTCGCCCTGTCCATCCTGCGCGGCGGCGGGGCACTGCGGAGGCTCCAGACAGGCGTCGTGACCCATTACGCGCTGGCGATGATCGTCGGTGTGATCGCAGCCACTGTCGTTTTCGCCGTGGTGTGGAGGTAGGGGGTGCGATGGGATTACCGCTGCTCAGCCTCATCGTATTCACGCCCGCCGCCGGGGCGGCGATTCTGGTGTTTCTGCGCAGCGACAATGCGCTGCGGTGGACTGCGCTGGGCGTCGCCGTCCTCGACCTCGCTCTCTCCACCGCCATGCTTGCCAGTTTCGACACCACGACCCACGAGATGCAGTTCACCGAGACGCGCCCGTGGGTGCCCGCGCTCGGGATCACTTTTGCGCTTGGCATCGACGGAATCAGCGCGCTCTTCGTTTTCCTGACCACGCTGTTGGGCTCAATCTGTGTGGTCGCCTCGTGGGTCGCAATCGACCGCAAGGTGAAGGAGTTCATGATCTGTGTGCTGGTCATGCAGTCGCTGATGCTGGGGGTGTTCTGCGCGCTCGACCTGTTCTTGTTCTACGTCTTCTGGGAGGCGATGCTGATCCCGATGTACCTGATCATCGGCGTCTGGGGCGGCGAGGGCCGGGTCTATGCGGCGTTCAAGTTCTTCCTCTACACGCTGGCGGGCAGCGTCCTGTTCCTGATCGGTGTCATCGTGCTCTATTTCAACGGCGGCGAGACCTTTGACATAGTCGCCCTCACAGCGCAGGATTTGCCGTTCCCAGTCCAGTCCTGGCTGTTCTTCGCCTTCCTGATCGCCTTCGCGGTCAAGGTGCCGATGGTCCCGCTGCATACATGGCTACCGGACGCCCATGTGCAAGCGCCGACTGCGGGCAGCATTATCCTCGCCGGAGTGCTCCTGAAGATGGGTGCCTACGGATTCCTCCGGTTCTCGCTGCCGATGCTGCCGGAGGCGTCGGTTTATTATTCGACGCTGATGCTGGCGCTTTCTGCGCTTGCGATCGTCTATGGCGGGTTGCTCGCGCTGGCGCAGGACGATCTGAAGAAGCTGGTAGCCTATTCCAGCATCAGCCACATGGGCTTCGTGACACTGGGGATCTTTGCGCTGAACCTGAGAGGGATAGAGGGCGGCATCCTGCAGATGTTCAATCATGGCGTGACGACGGGGGCCCTGTTCCTGTTCGTCGGCCTCATCTACGAGCGGACCCATACCCGCAGCATCGCCGACTATGGCGGGTTGATGAAGGTAGCGCCGGTCTACACCACGTTTCTGGCGCTGTTCACCCTGTCGTCAATGGCACTGCCGGGTACGAATTCGTTCGTCGGCGAGCTACTGGTGCTATCGGGCGGGTTTGCGGCAAACATGGCCGCCGGCGCGGCCGCGGTTTTGGGTGCATTGCTAGGCGCGGCCTATCTGCTTGGAATGTATGGCAAAGTCGCGCTCGGCCCGGCCAGCGTCGGCGTTCAATCCAAGATACGCGACGTGAACGGCCGCGAGATGGCTGCGATCCTGCCACTGGCAGTCTTCGTGCTTTGGGTCGGGCTCTATCCGAAACCCTTTCTCAACGTCATCGACGCCTCGGTGCAGCATCTGTTGGCGCAGGTGCACGGCAAGGGGGGCGGCCAATGACTGCCGCGGCGCTTTTCCAGTCGGCTCTCGCAAGCCTGCCCGAGATCGTGGTGATCGCCGGCGCCTGCATACTGCTGATCCTGGGGCAGTTTGTGCGGAAGGGACAGGAACATTTCCTCGTCTTTGCCTGCATCGCGGTCGTGCTGATTGCCGCCTCGGCGACACTCATCCTGGCGAGCGAGGTACGGCCGGCTTACACGCGCATGTTCATCGCCGACCGCTTCGCGATCTTCTTCAAGTTCCTGTTCTACCTGGCCACCATTCTGACATTCCTGCTTTCGCGAAAATATGCCGACATCGAGGGGATCGAGAGCAGCGAATACTATGTTCTGCTGCTATTTGCGCTTTCGGGCATGATGATCATGGCCTCGGCCACTGATCTCCTGTCAATCTATGTGGGCGTCGAACTGACGGTGATTTGCACCTATGTGCTGACCGGCTTCCTGCGGCGTGAGCGGCGGTCGAACGAAGCGGCGCTGAAATACGTGATCCTTGGCTCGGTCTCGACCGGGATTTTCCTCTACGGCGTTTCGCTGGTGTACGGGCTCACCGGCACGACACAGCTGGATGAGATGGCTGCGGCTGTGATCGGCGATCCGCTCGATCCCGGATTGTTGCTGGCGGTGGTCTTCATCGTCGCGGGGTTGGTCTTCAAGGTCGGCGCGGTGCCGTTCCATATGTGGGTGCCGGACGTCTATGAAGGCGCGCCCACAACGATTACCGCCTTCATGTCGGTGGGGCCCAAGGCGGCGGGGTTCGCAGTGATCCTGCGGGTGTTCCTCAACCCTCTGGTCGCGGCGTCGGACGTTTGGGTCATCGTCGCGGTCATCGCCGTGGTGACGATGGCGCTCGGCAGTTTTGTGGCGCTGGTGCAGGATAATTTCAAACGTCTCCTGGCCTATTCCAGCATCGCCCATGCCGGGTTCGCCATCTTCGGCGTGGCAGCCGGCGGCGCCGACGGGATCGCCAGCGTGATGCTCTATCTGCTGATCTACACCTTCATGAATCTCGGCATGTTCGCCATCGTCGTGATGATGCGAAACGGCGATTTCTCGGGCGAGGGTATCGAAGACTATGCGGGTTTGGCCAAATCACATCCCGGGCTCGCGCTTCTGATGCTGCTCTATCTATTCTCGCTGGCCGGCATTCCGCCGACGGCCGGGTTCTTCGCCAAGTTCTACGTGCTGGTCGCGCTCGTCGAGCGAGGTTTCATCATGCTGGCGGTGATCGCAGTCCTGCTGAGCGTCGTCGCCGCCTACTTTTATATCCGCATCGTCATGGTGATCTACATGCGCGAACCTGAAAAGACGTTCGACCCGGCGCTGACACCCTTGGTGCGCGCCACGCTAGCCTTCACCGCCGCCGGCACCATCGGCATCGGCCTGTTTCCGGCGTGGTTTCTGAGGCTTGCTCAGCATTCTGCGATCGGCGGCTAATCGATTGGATTTGCAATGCCCCCCCCGTGGGAATAAACTGGATGCTCAAGAAAGGATTGCCCAAGTCGCTTCCCCGGCGACCGCATTCCCGGTCCCGAACGGGGTCGGTGGCGGCGACGTGAGAAAGCCCTCGGTGGGTGACCGGGTGCAGTGCGATATGACTGCAATGGAATTCTTGCCGGTTCTTTTCATGGTCGCCGGAGTTGTCCTGGTGGCGGGGGCGACGCTTTTTGTCTCCTCGCTTCTTCGCCCGTCCAATCCCTATCCCGCCAAGAACATGCCCTATGAATGCGGCATGGATGCCGCCGGCGAGGCCGCCGGGGGCCGCCTCAGGGTACAGTTCTTTATCCTTGCGATCCTGCTGGTCGTCTTCGATGTCGAGACGATGTTCCTCTTTCCCTGGGCCGTTATCCTGAAAGAGATCGGGCTGGTCGGCTATATCGAAATGTCCATCTTCATATTGCTGCTTCTCGTGGGCTTCGCCTACGCTTGGCTGAAGGGGGCGCTGGAATGGGAGGCGTAAATAACGCGATCCGCGACAGCGTGCTGTTCACCACGGCCGACAGCCTGATCAGTTGGAGCCGAAGATCGGCGCTGTGGCCCGAGACCTTCGGAATTGCCTGCTGTGCCATCGAGATGATCTCGGCGGGGTGCGCCCGCTACGATCTTGACCGGTTCGGCGTGGTGTTCCGACCATCGCCCCGCCAATCCGACGTGATGATCATCGCCGGCACCATAACGCGGAAGTTCGCGCCCGTTGTGCGCCGGCTCTATGATCAGATGCCGGAGCCCCGCTGGGTCATCGCCATGGGCACCTGCGCCATTTCGGGCGGGGTCTACAACACCTATGCCGTGGTGCAGGGCGCGGAAACCTTCGTGCCGGTGGACGTGCATGTGCCCGGCTGCCCGCCACGGCCCGAAGCGCTGATGCACGGCTTCCTCCTGCTTCAAGAAAAGATCAAGACATCCCGCGCGCTGGCCGGGACGCCTCTGGATCGGGTGGTAGTGCCATGAGTCTGGAGCCGTCTCACTATCGTGCTCTTATCATGGAGCGTTTCGAAGGAGCGATCGCGGACCTCGGCGCCACGCACGGCATTCACGCCTTTGCTGTTGCGCCTGAGAAGATTGTCGAGTTCTGCCGGTTTCTGAAAGACCATCCGGCGCTGCAATTCAATTTCCTCTCGGACATCTGCGGGGTTGATCATTATCCTGAAAAGCCGCGGTTCGAGGCGGTGTACCACCTCTATTCGCTGCCCAACAAATGGCGGGTTCGCATCAAGTGCCAGCTTGGCGATCCCCCACAGGTTCCCTCGGTGACCGGAATCTGGCGCACCGCCAACTGGCATGAGCGCGAAGCCTGGGACATGTATGGCATCAGGTTCCAGGGGCATCCGGATCTGCGCCGGATCTACATGTGGGAAGGTTTCGAGGGCTTTCCCCAGCGCAAGGATTTTCCGCTGCGAGGCTACAAGGACCAGCTGAACCCCTTCGGTTCCGAAGGTCCGCCGCCAACACAGCCCGACCTTGCCACCAGGGACATTCCGTAAGGGAGGCGGTTTTACGCCGGAAAGTGGAGATGACCGAAGTCACCGAACTCAGCAGGCCGAACGACGAAGCGCTCAATACCAAGGAAGTGCTTCTCAACCTCGGCCCGCAGCATCCCAGCACTCATGGGGTTCTTCGGCTCGTCCTCGAACTGGACGGCGAGTATGTGAAGCGCGTGGACCCGCATATCGGCTACCTCCACCGGGGCACCGAAAAACTGGCGGAGAGCTTCACCTATACCCAGATCTTCCCGCTGACGGACCGGCTCGACTATCTCTGCCCGCCTTCGAACAACCTGGCCTTCGCGCTGGCGGTAGAGAAACTCCTCGGCATAGAGGCCCCGCTGCGGGCACAGTATATCCGCGTGATGATGGCCGAGCTGGCACGAATCTCCGGTCATCTTCTGATCACCGGCGCGCTGCCGCTGGACCTGGGCGCCATGACCGCGTTGCTCTACGTCATGCGCGAGCGCGAAATGATCATGGACCTGTTGGAGATGATCAGCGGGGCGAGGATGCACACGTCCTTCTGCCGGGTCGGCGGTGTGCGCGAGGATCTGCCCGACGGGTTCGTCCCCAAGATCCGGGAATTCTGTGACATCTTCCCGAACCGGATCCGCGACTATGAACGTCTGATCGATAACAACCGGGTGTTCCTGAAGCGCACCGAGGGGATCGGCGTGATCTGCGCAAAAGACGGCATCGATCTCGGCCTCAGCGGCCCGAACTTGCGCGCTTCGGGTGTCGATTGGGACATCCGCCGCGACGAGCCCTACGAGATCTATGACCGACTCGCGTTCAACGTCATTATCCGCGATGAGGGCGATTGCTACGCGCGCTGGCGATGCCGCGTCGACGAGATGCGCGAGAGCGTCCGGATCATCGAGCAATGCCTCGACCAGATGCCCGAGGGGCCGTTCCAGATCGACATGCCGACAATCGCCTTTCCGCCGGACAAGGATCGGGTGCACTGCTCGATGGAGACGCTGATCCAGCATTTCGACCTATCGGCCTATGGCTTCAAGGTGCCGAAGGGCGAGGTCTATTCGGCGATCGAGGCGCCAAAGGGCGAGCTCGGCTTCTACATCATCAGCGACGGGTCGCCAAAACCGTTCCGGATGAAGGTGCGGGCACCCTCGTTCGTCAACCTTCAGGCACTCTTCGGGGTTACCAACGCCCGCTATCTGGCGGACATGATCGCCGTGCTCGGCAGCCTCGACCCGGTGATGGCGGAGGTGGACAAGTAGCAGGGATTTGGAATCCATGACCATGCGCGAAAAAATCGAAGAGGCGGCAGCGCGGTACCCCGACCAGCGCTCGGCGATCATGCCCGCGCTTCTGATCGCGCAGAGGGAGCGTGGCCATCTCCCCGGACCGGTGCTGGAAGAGGTCGCCGACATTCTCGGTGTCGAGCGGATCTGGGTCTACGAGCTGGCGACCTTCTACACACTCTTTCATACCGAGCCGGTGGGCATGTTTCACCTGCAACTTTGTAACAATGTCTCCTGCATGCTGTGCGGATCCGAGGACCTGCTGAAGCATCTGGAAACGGCGCTGGGGATCAGGACGAGCGACACCACCCCGGACGGGCTGTTCACGCTTACCACCGTCGAGTGCCTCGGCGCCTGCGAGATGGCTCCGGTGATGCAAGTGGGCGACGATTACCACGGCAACCTTGACGTTGCGCAGATAGACTCGCTCTTGGACAGCCTCCGGGCCGTGGCGGGGCGGGTGGCGAGCGTTGAGCCCGACGCTACGCGACCGCCGGGGGAGTAGCGCCATGTTCGAGCCGGTCCTTCTCAGAACCGTCGACGTGCCGAACGGTCATTTGCTGTCGAGCTATGAGACCGGCGGCGGCTACCAGGCGCTGGTCAAGGTGCTGCGCGAGTACACCCCCGATGAGGTCGTCGACCTCGTCAAACGGTCAAACCTGCGCGGTCGCGGCGGTGCGGGATTCCCTACGGGCATGAAATGGAGTTTCGTGCCGAAGCGGACCGACAAGCCGAGATATCTGTGCTGCAATGCAGATGAGGGCGAGCCTGGCACCTTCAAGGACCGGATCCTCATGGAGCGCGACCCGCACCAGCTCATCGAGGGGCTGGCTGTAAGCGCCTATGCGATTGGAGCCAAAACCGCCTATGTCTACATCCGCGGAGAATATGTGACGGCGATCCGTCGCCTGGAGCAGGCAATCACCGAGGCTCACGCAAAGGGCTATCTCGGAACGAGCGTTCTGGGCTCGGATTTCAATTTCGCCGTCCACATCCACTGCGGCGCCGGCGCCTATATCTGCGGCGAGGAGACTGCGATGCTCGAGTCGCTCGAGGGCAAGCGGGCGCAGCCGCGGTTGAAGCCACCGTTTCCCGCCGTGGCCGGGCTCTACGCCAGCCCTACAGTGATCAACAATGTCGAGACGCTCGCATGCGTGCCACATATCGTCATGCGGGGTCCGGACTGGTTTCGCGGCATCGGCCCCGATAAGAGCCCGGGCCCAAAACTCTACTGCCTCAGCGGGCAGGTGCGCAAACCCGGCCTCTACGAGTTGCCGATGGGCATACCGCTGCGCGAACTGGTGGAGAACCACGCCGGTGGCCCGTTGCCGGGACGTAGAATCAAGGCGGTCATCCCCGGCGGGGTCTCAGCGCCTGTCATCCCGGAGCACGGGCTGGAGGTGGGGATGGATTTCGACTCGCTGGCCGCCGCCGGTTCGATGCTCGGTTCAGCCGGCGTTGTCGTGATCGACGACGCGACCTGCATGGTCAAGGTCGCCACCCGGATCATCGAGTTCTTCCACCATGAGTCCTGCGGCAAATGCACACCATGCCGGGAAGGATTGAACTGGGTCGTGAAGGTCCTGCGCCGGATCGAGGCCGGAGAAGGCACACCCGGCGATCTGGAGCAGTTGGAGATGCTCTGCAAAGGCATTTTCGGCAATACGTTTTGTGCCCTGGGTGACGGCGCAGCGATGGGGCTGCGGGCCGCGCTCGCGCATTTCCGAGATGAATTCGTCGCCCATATCGAGGAGCGGAGGTGCCCGTTTCACGGAAGGCATGCGCTGGGATAGGACTGCGAGGAAGTATGGTTAGCATTACGATCGATGGACAAACGCTGGACGTTGAAGCTGGCTCGACGGTGCTGCAGGCCGCCCGGCATCTGGGCATCGACATCCCGACCTTCTGCTATCTGAAGCGCCTGCCCCCGCTGGCATCCTGCCGCATGTGTCTGGTGGAAATCGAGGGACAGCGGAGGCTGCAGCCGTCCTGCGCCACCGCGGCTGCCGACGGCATGGTGGTACGGACGAACACGCCTCTGATCGAGGAAACGCGCTCTTCCATGCTCGACATGCTGCTCGCCAACCACCCCCTCGACTGCCCGATCTGCGACAAAGGCGGCGAATGCGAGCTTCAGAACATGGTGATGGCCCATGGGCCCCGCCAAAGCCAATTCCGCGATGAAAAGCGTGTGTTCCACTCAAAGGACATCCGTCTCAGCCCGGTCATCATCATGAACGTCAACCGCTGCATCCAGTGCCAGCGCTGCGTCCGGATGTGTGAAGACGTCGTCGGCGCTGTGGCCCTGGGCACCATCGAAAAAGGCATGGATACCGCTGTCACCGGCTTCGAGGGCAGCCTTGCGAGTTGCGACCAGTGCGGCAATTGCATCGAGGTCTGCCCGGTCGGCGCGCTGATGAGCTTTCCCTATCGCTACAAGGCGCGACCCTGGGATCTGGTCGAGACCGACACGGTCTGCCCGCATTGTGGCACCGGTTGCCAGTTGACGGTGGGCACGCGAAAGGGCGATTTCATGCGAGTGCGTTCGAAGTGGGACGAGGGAGTCAACCGCGAAACGCTCTGCGTGCGGGGGCGCTTCGGCCTCGATTTCGTCGCGAGCCGGGACCGGATCACGCGGCCAATGATCCGTCGGGACGGCGCGTTGGCTCTGGTTTCCTGGGACGAAGCAGGTGACTATTTGCGCCGACGGCTGTCGGCCGTCGAGGGAAAGGCTGCCGGCGGGCTGGCCTCGCCGCGCCTGCCCAACGAGGTACTTTATCAGTTCCAGAAGCTGATGCGGACGGTGTTCAGGACCAACAACATTGACTGCTCGACGCGCTGGTCCACCCCCTTCGATACGCTGGGTCCGTTGATGGCGAACTTCTACAGTCGCGCACCGCTTGACGAAGTGATCGGCAATGACTGCGTGCTCGTCGTCGGCGGCAACGTAACCGAGGGGAACCCGGTCACCGAATACCTGCTGCGGGACGGCGCGAGGCGGCGACAGACCGGATTGCTCATGCTCTCGGCGCGGCCGTCCCGTCTGGACGGAGATGCCAGCGTGGTGGTTCGCGTGCGGCCGGGCGGGGAAGCGGTGGGCCTCGGGGCGGTGATAGCCGAACTCACGGCGGCGGCCGGTCAGACCCTGGCGGGCGACGCTGTTGCGCAAATCGGTGCGATCATCGGCAGGCCTGTGGCCCGCATCAACGGTGACGGGCCGCAACGTCTGGCAACAGTGCTCAAGGACAGTCGGAGCGTCACCGTGCTTGTCAGCGTCGATCTCCTGAGATCACCCGAAGCGCGCGCGACGCTGCAGCAGCTCGATAACCTGCTGCAGGTTCTCTTCCTGCTTGGCAAGGGCCTGGCGATGCAGTTCCTCTTCGACCGTGCCAACCAGATGGGCGCGTGGGACATGGGGGTTCTGCCGGCGGCCCTGCCGGGGTTGCGGGCGGTCGCCGACGATACGGCGCGCGCAACTTTTGCACGGAATTGGGGCGCCGAGCTCCCGTCCGACCCCGGCGCGGACCTCGACGCCATGATGGAGCTGTGCGTTGGCGGGCGCATGGGCGCGTTCTACATCGCCGGAACAGACCCCCTGATCGCCTATCCCGATAGGGATCTCGTGAAGCGGGCGCTTGACGCTGCTGATCTCCTGATCGTGCAGGACGCCTTCCTCTCGGATACGGCGGGCCTGGCCGAGGTCGTCCTGCCGGCTGCGGGTTATGGCGAGGAATCCGGCACGTTCACAAACAATGAGGGCCGGACGCAGAAGGTCAATAAATTCCGCGAACCCGCCCTGGAGGTGCGGAGCAATCTGGCGATCTTCGACTTCGTCGCGTCGCTTCGCAACCAGGCGCTGCGGCCATCGACGCAAGGTGAAATCTTCGACGAGATTGCCCGGCTGGTTCCGGCCTATCAGGGGTTGACCCAGGACGCGCTTGGCGCCGACGGCGCACTCACCAAGGCGGTCCCGACGCCACCGGCTGGCACATTCCTCGCAGCACCGCCTGCCCTGAATGCAGCCGACGGGCTCATGTTGGTCACTGGCGACTGCCTGTTCCATAACGGATACCTTTCAGAACGTTCGGAGATCCTGAATACGGTCGCAGATGACCCCTATGTCGAGATGAGCGTGCTGGACGCTGAGCAACTTGGCCTTTCGGATCGAGATCAGGTGGTCGTGCGATCCGCCCAGGGCGAATTGACGGCGAAGCTCAAGGTCAACAGGCGCTTCCCCAGGGGCCTCGTGTTCGTTCCGGAAAACTACAGAGCCCTGCGTCTCAACAGCCTGATGCGGCGGGGCGAATACCCGTGTCCGGTGGAGGTTCACGAAGCCAGGTCCGTCGCCCGTCTCACCGGCTCTGCGTCAGGGCCCGAGGATAAACACCAAGGCATGTCCGATGGCTTGCCTCGCCCCGCGTCGCACCCTGAATAGTTTTGTTAGTGATACCTGGTCCCGCAGATGTAATCCTGCAGATCCTGCTCGGTGCGCTGCGCTTCGTCGAGCCTGTGTTTGACCACATCGCCGATGCTGACCACGCCGACAACGTCGTTCCCATCCATGACCAGCACATGACGCGTTCGCCGCTGGGTCATGATCCCCATCGCGACGGGCAGCAAATCCCGTGTCGAACAGGTCGCCACATTGCGGTTCATGATGTCCGCGACCCGCATCGTTGCCGCCTCGGCCCCGTACTGGGCCACCGCGTTGCAGCAGTCCCGCTCCGACAGCGAACCCAAATATTCGTCGTTCGATCGGCCGACGACGACGAAGCCGATGTTGTTGTCGCGAAACAGCCTCAAGACCTCCACCATCGTCTGATGGGGAGTGACCGCGATGACACCGGCACCCTTGTTCTTCATGATTTCTCCGACCAGCATCTGAGCCTCCTGTCTGCGCGATCCGGCCCGTTGGATGGCGCGCGTTCACGTTCGTCGGATATTCCGCCACCAGTTGTACCCCTGCGACTCGCTCGTCTCGACCAGAACGTCCTGTTCGGTGTTCAGGCGCGCAGCGACTACGCCGCCGCCGGTTGCCGCCTTGCCCGGCTTGGCGAGCAGATCGTCACGTCCGATCACCAAGTCACGCGAGGAGAAACTTGAGAATTCGTACTGCTGGCCAAGCGCGATCGCGTCCGCCGGGCAGGCGTCCTCGCACAGCCCGCAGAACAAGCAGCGGGCAGTGTCGATCTCGAATTTGGCCGGGTGCCGGTTGCCCTTCTGGTCCTCGTAAGGGACGACTTCGATGCAGTCGCAGGGGCAGATTCGCGCGCAGAGTTCGCAGGCCACGCACTTGATCTCACCCTCTTCGTCGCGCGTCAGAAAGTGATGCCCGCGATAGCGCGAATAGGGTAGCCATTTCTCCTTGTCCGGATACTGCATGGTCACGGATCTGGAGAACATGTAGCCGAAGGTCAGAGTCAACGCACTCGCCACATCGGCGAAGAACGCCCAGCCAATCCATATTCCAACTCTGTCCTGTGCGCGCGACATCGCCGCCTCGCTACGGAGCCGCTGCGGCCCCTAGAAGTAGACCAGTTATAATTATGTTCGCCATCGAAAGAGGAAGCAAGACTTTCCATCCGATCGCCATCAATTGGTCGTAGCGGTAGCGGGGGAAAGTGAAGCGGAACCAGATGAACACATAGACGAAGAATGCGACCTTGAGCGCAAACCAGAGGAGCGGTGGCAAGGGGACCAATACGCCGTTCCAGCCGCCGAAGAACAGGATCACCGCCAGGACCGACACCAGCAACATGATGGCATATTCGCTGACCATGAAGAACGCAAAGCGGATACCGCTGTATTCGGTATGGAACCCGGCCCCCAGGTCGCCTTCCGCTTCCGCCAGGTCGAAGGGAATGCGCTGTGCCTCGGCCAGTCCGGCGACGAAGAACACGAAGAAGCCGACCGGTTGGTAGACGACGTTCCAGACATCGGATTGCGCCCGCACGATATCGAGCAGGCTCATGGATTGCGCCACCATGACCACGCCGATGACGGCGAACCCCATCGGGATCTCGTAGCTGATCATCTGCGCGCAGGTCCTGAGGCTGCCCAGAACGGCGTATTTGCTGTTGGCGGCCCAGCCACCGAAGATGACGCCATAGACCTCGATCCCGATCACCGCAAAGACGAAGAGGATCGCCACATTCATATTGGAGGCGTAGAGCGTGATATCGGCGCCGAGGACAGAGACGGTTTCGCCGAAGGGGATCGTGACGAACACCACAAAAGGCGGGGCGAGTGCCAGGATCGGCGCGAGTTTGAACAGGAAGCGATCGGCCTCGGCCGGGATGTGGTCCTCTTTGGTCAGGAGCTTGATACCGTCCGCGACCGGCTGCAGCAAGCCGTGCCAGCCGACGCGCATCGGCCCCATCCGCTGCTGCATGTGCCCGGCGATCTTGCGTTCCAGCCAGGTTAGCGGCAAGGGCAGCAGCAGCAGGATCGCAATCAGAAATGCGACCTTGAAGGCGATCAGGCCAAGGGCGACGATAAGTTCCATGATCCGCGGCTACTTATTCATCGGGTTGAAACGCGGGAGCGAGCTTTGGCTCGGCTATACACTGACACTTTACGCGCAACTGTCGGGCGACATCGTACCGCGTCGACGCGCAGCATACAATGCCATCGCAGGCGGCGTTCCCATTGACGAAGTCATAGCAATGCACATGATCTCTCTGCCGATTATGGCGCCGTCGTTCCTCCGGGCCAGGGAGATGACCCCGGATCGAACGACGTCAAGACTGGCGCATTACACGGTTTTGGGCATTCTGGCTGGATCCAGCTGCAGGCCAAAGCGAAGCGGGGATCGAGCCAAGCGCTGGCTACTCCGCCTTCAGTGTGCGTGACTTCTTCTGAGGAGGGCTGGAGATGCCCCTTGCGGCGTCCTGAGCGAACCGCGCCAAGCGTTGAGCTTTCAAACGAGCGGGCGTGAGGGCCCGACCGTGATCGTTTTGTCGATGATTTCGTAGACGCTTCGGTTGTGGCGTCGCGCTTCACCGTCCCATGCTGGATCGTCTTCCGACAGACTGCCGGACATAATGTGCGCGACGCCGAAAACCGGCAGCGGAACCTATTGCCGCTCTGCGGGTTGTCTAATCACGGACGGGTGATCTCGATCCGGTAAAATGAGGAAACCCAATGAAAACCATGATATTAGCCGCGGCGCTCGTCGGAGCGTCAGCGCTGACAAGTGTCGCTCAGACGACCCCTGCTCCTTCGGCCGACGCCACCACTCCTGCAGTCGTCACGCCTGATGCGAAAAACCCGGCTGCCCCGGTTGCCGGAGCCAATAGCTTCACAGAGGCGCAGGCGCAGGACCGCCTGGAGAAGGACGGCTACACAACCTTGACGGGATTAACCCTCGACGACAAGGGCATCTGGCAGGCTTCTGCGATGAAGGATGGAAAGCCCGTCAAAGTCAGCCTTGATTACCAGGGCAACATCGTCGGCATGTGATCGGCCACGACAATCAAAAACACTTTCAGGAGAATTTTCATGCAAACCATCACCGGACTGTTTGACCACTATGCGGACGCAAGCTCGGCTGTCAGCGCACTTGAAGCCGCGGGCGTTCCGTCAAGCGACATCAGCATTGTCTCCAGCAACGCGGATGATCGTCACGCCAAACGCGAATCTGATGCCGAAACCGGCGCTGAGTCGGGAGCCGGAATTGGCGCTGTCGTCGGCGGCGCAGGTGGGCTACTGACCGGGCTTGGAATAATGGCTATTCCCGGCGTCGGCCCCGTTGTCGCTGCGGGCTGGCTGGCCGCGACCGCAGTCGGCGCCGTTGCAGGTGCTGTTGCGGGGGGCGCAGCAGGCGGGCTCATCGGTGCCTTGACCAAGTCGGGTGTATCCGAAGAGGACGCCAATCTTTATGCCGAGGGCGTTCGCCGTGGCGGATCCCTGGTAACGGCAAAGGTGGACGAAACGCTCGCCCCGGAAGCGGAAGCGATCCTGAGACGCTCGAACTGGGTCGATCCGGTCGAACGACGGGCGGTCTACAATCAGCAGGGGTGGACCGCGTTCGACGACACGCTGGACCCCTACTCGCCGAACCAGATCGAACAGGAGCGCGACCGCTACCGCCGTGCGTCGACGATTTGATCGCAACCACTCGGCCGCCCATGCTCGGGCGGACGAACAAGACGACCGGGCAATCGCCCGGATCGTGCCAGAGACAATCAACGAAAGGAGCCAATCATGGCCAAGGAAACCAAAACGCTCGACGTGCTGTTCCACGACACACTGAAGGACGTCTACTTTGCTGAAAACAAAATCGTCGCCACACTGCCGAAGATGCACGATGCCGCAAACAGCAAGCAGCTCAAGGATGCCTTTACCAAGCATCTCGGCGAGACGAAGGTCCATGTTGAACGCCTGGAGCAGGTCTTCAAGATCATCGGCAAGAAGCCTGAGCAGAAGACTTGCGACGCAATCATGGGCATCACTAAGGAAGGTGCTGAGATCATGAAGGAATATGCCGGCACGCCGGCCCTCGACGCCGGCCTTCTCTCGGCCGCCCAAGCCGTCGAACATTACGAGATGTCGCGCTACGGCACGCTCAGAACGTGGGCGTTGGAACTGGGCATGAAGGACGCGGCCAAGCTCCTTCAGACCACGCTTGACGAAGAGCAGGCCACGGATATTGCCCTCACCTCGATCGCCACCAAGGTCGTGAACCAGAACGCAGAAAAAGCCGCCTGACCCGACCCGATGATCCGGCCTGCAAGGGCCGGATCATCGGAGCGTGAAACCCCGGTGTGCCTCGAAACCGCCGGGCTTTGATGGGGTCGTTCTTGGCGCGGGGGAACCTCGCGCGAAGCTTCTGGAGGGCGCTCTTGGACTGGCAGACGGCCAAAGGAAACACATACCGCGTCGCCGGTCGTCGTGTTTGCGAGCCTGGAGAAGATAGCTGTCTCGCTGTCTGGAACGCTTCGGTTGGTCGCTCGATTTTCCTCGCCAGCACCGGATTCCGGTTCACACCCACAGAGAAGATGGCGGCGTCCCCGCATCCCATGTGCGGGCAAACGCCACCTGCTTCCACGCGAGGCGTGAGAACTCGGGACGAAGATCTTTTCCCAAGGACATGACGTCTGGAGCTGCGTGACTGGCGTGTCGGCAATCGGTCCCCGAGGCTAACCGCGGGCTCGATCGGCGTCTCAGACCGGAGATCGGCTGCCCCTCGATCGTCTTTCCGCACCGGTCATCCGCAACTTCCTGTCCCACCGGACTCCCCCGAGGCGCCATCGTTCCTTCGCGAACCAACAAAATTGCGACTTGCCGCCCTCCACTGCAATCCGGTCCTATGGGTGCGGTTCGATCGTCCCCAATCTTTTCGACAGCCATCGAGGCCCGCAATGGTGCGGCCCGAAACATCAAAAAGGAACACATCAATGGCAACCATCGGCACCTTCACCTCCTCCGAAAACGGCTTCAACGGCTCAATCCGTACTCTCGCACTCAACGTCAAGGCGCGCATCGCCCGCGTCGAAACCCCTTCCGACAAAGGCCCGCACTTTCGCATATACGCCGGTAATGTCGAACTGGGCGCGGCCTGGCAGAAAACCTCAGAGCAGGGCCGCGACTACCTCTCGGTCAAGCTCGACGACCCGAGTTTCCCGGCTCCGATCTACGCAACACTGGCCGAAGTCGAAGGCGAGGAGGCCCTCCAGCTCATCTGGTCCCGCCCGAACCGGGACTAAGGTTCCCGCTGCGGCCCCGCCTCTCCGGCGGGGCCAATATCCCTCGGGTAGCCAGAAGCGAGCTGGCGTCTTCTTTGGTGCCGGAAGATCGGCTCCCCAAGTCGCCAGCTCTCCTGGTTACTCAAGCGACCCCTGGCTCGCCGTCTCGTCCCCGCCGGGGAGTGATCGTTCTCAACCTTCAAGACGATAACGACGATGAACATCGAACAGCACATCGAAGAACTGCTCGCGGAACTGAGGAGCGCTTTCGACGCGGCCGAACGCCGCCAGATCCAAAGGGAGCTTGTGATCGCCCAGGCCGATCTGGCGGTACTCGTCGCCGACCAAGGCGGTGATTGCCGAGATCGAGTGCCGTGCTCGAACGCATGCCGGGACGTTGCGCCACGTCTCATGCAAGCGATTGCGGACGAGACGCATGGTGCGGCGGTTTATGACCTTGAGACTCGGCCCATACCAGTTTCGCACTGCCCGCCATTGCCCAGGATGGTAAGCGACAGCTGTCCGAAAAGTGGTTCCGCATCCAGTGGAGGTCCGCTGCAATCAGATCAACCGCGACCCTCACTGCCGATCGGACGCACTCTCCGTCGAGGTCTACCTGATTTGCCTTGCACCGGGCCTTGTTTGCGACGGATGGCTGAAAGCTGGCTATCGGTGAGGTCAAAGCTATTGAAGTAGCGGAAAGGCGTCGCGCGGCTATTGTGGCAAGAGCACGTCGAATCTCTCAATCGACAGCGCTCGTACCGATGGTCGACGACATACCCACGGCATCTGCAGGCGTTGACAATGTGGCTGCTTAGAGGGCTTGCTGTGGTGCAGGTTTATGCGCAAATCTACGATCTTGATGCCTGACTACCAAGGGGCGGATCGGATCGGAGTTTCATGATGATACCTCGCACCCCTATCAGCGTGGCTGGGCAGATCAACGCATGTCTTCATATCGCTGCGGCGGAACCAAATGGCACGACCACAGCGAAGCGGGCGATGTCCAGCGGTGAACACGATCTGTTCATCGGCACGCATGCGGAGAACTTCATGCGGCTGAATCAGTGGCCTGGCAGCGAGTTGCTTCGAGCGCGTGCGCGACGTTCCTTTCGACTGAAAACTCCGACTGACCTGATCGATCTCGACCGTGGTCGTGCCGCAGCGTCGCGAGATATAATCAGCCGTCTCGGGGTCGTTTATCGCGGCGAACGAGATCCAGCTCGCGCTCTCGAACCATTTGCTGGCAGCGTCGCGGCCGCCGTAGGTTTCGCGCATCTGGCCAATCGACTGATAAATCATTGTCAGTGCGATACCGTATTTGCGGCCGGCATCCCGGGCGGTTTCCAGTATGCGCATGTAACCTAGTCGCGCGACTTCATCGAGCAGGAACAGAGCCTCTCCCTTCAACTTTCCGTCTCGATTGTAGATCGCGTTCAGAAATGAACCGATGATCACTCGCGCCAGGCCCGAATGGCTCTCCAAAGTCTTGAGGTCGATGTTGATGAACACGTCTGTATTCCCGGCTGCCAGCGCTTCGGTCGTGAAGCTCGAGCCGGAGACCAGTGCCGCGTAGTTTGGATATGATAGCCAGTGCGTTTGCTTGATCGCATTGGCATAGGCGCTGCTGAATGTCTCGGACGTCATGTTGACGAAAGCCGCCACGGTCTCCCGCACGAACTCAGACTCCGAATTGTCATAGATGTCTTGAAGCCGCTGACGAAGCTTCGGCTCTGGTTCCGAGAGGTTGGCGCGAACCTGCCGCAGCGTCTGGTTCTTTTTCTCCGTATGGCCCGAAATGCATACGTCAGCGATCATCGCTGTCAGCAGTTGCAGCCCTGATGCGCGAAAGAGGTCATCCCGCACACCGGTCGCAAGCCCGCTGTCGCTCATGATCCATGAGGCAACAGCGGCAATGTCCTCTTCCTTCGTGCCGCCGTAGCTGCCGATCCAGTCAAGAACGTTGAAGCCGGTCTGCGGCTGCTTTGGATCGAGGATGCGGACCGCGCGACCGGCATTGCCGCGATGCTTGGAGACCATCGGCGCCACCTCGTTCGAGGGGTCGAGCACAACAAGCGTGCCGCCCCACTTCAGCGCAGTCGGGACCGTGACCGCGGTTGTTTTGAAACCGCCGGAACCGGCAAAGACAATCCCATGAGAGGACCCGAAGGAGCCATCGAAGCAGAGAAGCGGCGACCTGCCGCCTGCACCCCATGTTTCCGGGCTATCGGCTCGAAACGATTGCGCTGCTACCGTATCCCGGTCGACACGATAGCACTCGCCGATCACGATGCCGCCGGCATCGGGAAAGAGCCTGGTAGCCTCCGGCATCGTCATCCATTCAGCCTCACCATAAAGCGCTCGCTTGCCGCGAATGCGCTTTGGCTCGGCCTTCACAAATGCCGAGTTGCCGATGATCGCGACACGCAAAGCAAAGCATCCGGCGATGACGGCTGCCCCTTCACTGATCATGGTCGCCGGGTCGAGGTAGGAGAACACCGACTGGCCGGCCGGTACGGTTTTGGAGAAAGCAACCAGACGCATTGCCTCCCGCATTGCGGCGATCGTCATCAGACAAACGCTTCCTGACAGGACACCCCATCCGGCGATCTTGATATTTGCTGATCCCGCGCATGCGAACAGAAAGACGATGCCGCCGACAGCCGCGGTAGCGTAGGGCAATACGTTCCCCGCACGCTCGAGCGTAAGCTTCGCAGCCTCTGTCTTCCCGAAAGCTGCAAGCCAGAGTTCGATCCCATTCGTTCCGACGGTGATGGTGATCATCAACGCAATCGGCGCGGCGACGAGCCAAATCCTATTCGCCTTCATGGCCCGAGCCGCCTTGAGCGCAATCCAGCCGATCCGTTCGGCTTCTCGCCTTTCCGAGTGCTTCGACTGCTCCTGAAGCTCGGCATCGCTTCGCGGATCTTTGAGGGGGCTTCTTCATTCCGGTTGGTCCTTCATTCCGGTTGGTCCTTCATGCCGTTTTGGCTTCGAACGGCGAAAGATTCCCAAAGATCGGCGTGCCGATCTACCAACAGAAATGCGAGTTGGCGAAGACACCGCCTTTGCGCAGGATGCTAGCCGTTGCGAAGGGAGCGGCATCCAAGGGCGCAAGTATACGTCGCTGACTGACATGCCTGCCGGGAGCACGCGCGGCCGCCGCTCCCGACGAACTGTTGATGTTGTTTGCAACCAGGAGAGAACCTCGCCGTGGCGTTCCTTATTTCTTTTCTCCGTCAGTATCGTCGCCCGTGGCTCCGGCCGCGGCGCCACGGGATCGCTGCGAGGGACGTCAACGGCGAGACCTTCCGCAAACTCACGGATGCCATGCTCGCAATCAAGAAGACCGAAATTCATCGCGCATGGGATTTCAGGCGGACGGTCGGGCACGCCTATTCGCCAGACAAAAGTCCAGGCGCCTTCACTGAAATGACAGGGCCCGTGCACAGGAACGGCTGTAGGAATGGGAATCGAAAAACCGTCACGGCCATTTTACTCGCCGCTGCGCTCGCGGTGGGCACCCCATGCCTGGCCGGATTCCTCGGCGGCTACCGGATCAATTTGACCGCGAGCGAGCCGCTCGGCCTGTGGCGCGTCTTGCCGGTCCGTCACCCAATATCAGCCGGCGATCTTGTGTTCATCTGCCCGCCTGACAACCCCAGCATGCGAGCGGCGCGCGAGCGCGGCTATCTGCATTCCGGACCCTGCGATGGCGGTTTTGCACCCTTGATCAAGAGCGTCATCGCGGTGGCGGGACAGACTGTCGAGGTCGATCACGAGGTTCGCGTCGATGGCAGGCTTATTGCCCATTCGGCTATCTCGAAAGCGGACGGCAGGGGAAGGCTGTTGCTGCCTTACGCCGGTGGCACAATGCCCGAAGATTTTGTGTTTGTTCATTCCAGCTTCTTTGCGTCATACGACTCTCGCTATTTCGGTCCAATCCCCGCGTCGGGTATTCTCGGCCTGGCTCAAGAGGTGCTGACTTTTGCGGGGTGAGCGAGGCCAGACGGTTGCAATTGTCGCGCTGGCTGTGACAAGTGGCTGGGTCGGTTGGAGCGGTGTTGCTCTCCTCTTTCCCGTGGCGTTGGCATTTCCCGTTCTATGGTCGATCGCGTCAAGCAGAGGCACTGCAGCACTTGCCTCAGCTGGTTATTTTCTGGCGGCATCGCGAGGGTTGTCGCAGGGGGTTGCCGCTTTCTACCACTCTGATTTTTGGCCGGGATTGCTACTCTGGCTGCTGGCATCGATGAGCTTCGTCACCGTTCACACATTGCTCTGGACACCAAATGCACGACAGCAGCGCCTTCGCTTTCTTCTTGCATCCTTGCTGGTCGCACTCCCCCCGTTCGGAATCACCGGATGGGCGCATCCGATAACAGCAGCCGGGATCCTGTTCCCGGAATGGGGATGGTGTGGTCTGGCTGCGACGACAGCCGGCCTGATGGGCCTCGTAACCCGTATCCGGCCCGCTGTTGCCATTGTCCTTGCGGGATTTTGGCTCTGGTCCGCCGCAACCTGGACCGAGCCGAAAACACCTGACGGGTGGCATGGTGTTGACCTCGATCTCGGCGCTTCGCTCGGAAGGGATCCCCTTCTCGCCTATCAGCGTGACTTGATTGCAACGGCGCGTGGGTTGGGTGCTGGGGGCGCGCAATCTGTTGTATTGCCGGAAAGCGCGATCGGAAGCTGGACGCCTACAGTCGAAGGCCTTTGGGCGACGGCGCTGAAAGATGTGTCCTTGACGGTGGTTGCTGGAGCTTCAGTCATCAACGCCGAAGGCTACGACAATGTCCTCGTCGCGATATCAAGCGGTGGCGGCCAGATCATTTACCGCGAACGAATGCCGGTGCCGGGTTCGATGTGGCAGCCATGGCGGTCATGGTTGGGGGAATCGGGCGGCGTACGTGCGGACTTCTTCGCAAACCCGATGGTTGAATTGAACGGACGGAAGCTCGCTCCCCTGATCTGCTACGAACAACTGGTTGTCTGGCCGGTCCTGCAATCCATGTTGCACGACCCGGACGTGATTGTCGCCGTCGGCAATGGCTGGTGGACGGCAGGCACATCCATTGTCGCAATCCAGCGTGCCAGCGCGACCGCATGGGCACGGCTCTTCGGCAAACCGCTCATCCTGTCCTTCAATATCTGATGCGTAGATCCAGACTCAGTGTCGGCCCACTCGTCAAATGGCGGGCGCACGATCCACTCCATTCACCGCCGACTGAAGGCAAGGACGTTGCAAAAGGTCACAACCTCCCTCCCAGATCCCGACTTCAGGCACTGCCTGGTTAGTTCAAGCGACCACGCGCGCGTTCCTGCGATGATGCGTCATTTACTTGGACACGTGCTGTGGTTTCCCCTTGGTCTTCGTGGATGCAAACTCCTCGAGCTGTTTCTCGCTCATGGAGTCGACCATCTCCTTGGACGCCCCTTTGAGTTTACTCTTCGGCGTCTCGCCACGCTTTGCAGACAGGGCGGCGCCTGCAGCTCTTTGCTGTGCTTGGGATTTGGCTGGCATGAGGTATCTCCTTTCACTGTTCAAACTCTCCTGGCGCGAGCAAGTTCCCGACGAAGGGTGCGCGCCGCCGGCCTGGCCGTTCACGCGCCCGCGCTGTCGACTGGGCGCATCTTCAGCCACCGAAGCACCCTGATCTCCTCCTCATCCATCCAGTTCAGCAAGCGCTCGCTCGTCGTCTTCCGGAGCCTCAGGACGTCGCCGAGGCGGCCTGCGCGAAAGTCTTCAAGGACAGCCGGATGTATATAGGAGGAGCGGCAGACGGATCGTGTGTTCACGAGCTTTGCCGCAACGGCATCAATTGCGCTGTTGAGCTGAAGTGTTATTGCGCGCGTGGATGTTGGCACCTCCAGAGGAGCGAGGATCGAAACCGCCATGCAAGTCGCCCCCCACGTGCGGAATTGCCGTGAGCTGCTGCAATCATCGCCGGTTACCTCTCGAATGTAGGAATTGACATCCTGCGATGATATCTGGCGGCAATCACCATCGTTGCAGACATATTTGAAGAGTTGCTGGCCTGGCAGTTCCTGCAACTTTCGCACAATGTTCGCGATGCGCCTGTCGCAGTGCACCAGATTCCATTCCTTTCCGGATTTGCCCTTAAACCGAAACCGAACACTGGAACCATCGGTCTTCACATGGCGATTTCGAAGCGTCGTCAGGCCGTAAGACCGGTTCGTCGCGGCATAGCTCGCATTTCCAATCCGGATGTATAGGTTGTCCAGCATCCAGACGACGGTCGCTAGCGCCTTGTCCATCGTCAGTCCCTTCGCCCGGAGATCCATGTCCACGCGCTCGCGTATATCAGGAAGCCGCACGCCGAACTCGACGAGACGCTCGAACTTGGCGCGACCGCGTTCTGCGTGCCAGTTGGCATGATATCGGTATTGCTTGCGGCCGCGGGCGTCGATGCCCACAGCTTGCAGATGCGATAGCGGATTGGTGGAGATCAAGACGTCGCGGTACGCTGGAGGAATTGCCAGAGCATTCAGGCGCGCGATCTCGTTCTTATCGACAATCCGGCGCCCGTCCGGCGTGCAATAGAGGAAGCCCCGCTTGCCTTCCTTGCGGGTGATCCCCGTTTCCAGACCCGGAATGTAGACCAGGCCGCAAAAGAGTTTTGCTTCCGCCGCCGTCGCGTCGATGATGTGGGTTTGAAGCATCTGGTTCATGTGCGCAAAACACTTGGACTGCATTCTGGTTCCACCGAGTTACGCTTCGTACTCGGGATTGACCTCGGGACGTTTGCTGTTTCGTTGGAGTGTTGCGGCATGACGTGCCGTACCAGGACCGGTACTGACAATTTTCGCGCGCCTGGCGACGGTTTTGTGGCGTCAATTGCCGCCAATGATCGGCAGGATTTTCCACGTGATATAGCTCGACATGTGAAGGTATGGCAGGAAGACGCAGGCCGGTCCAATATCTTCCGGGCGGCTCTCTTCATTGGTGTGCCGTGCCCCGACGTCGCGACGTCTTCTGCCTCTTCGTCAGAAGGATTCCATGGTGTCCGGACTGGTCCCGGAGCGACGGAATTCACGCCGATACCCTTCGGGATCGATTG
Source organism: Rhizobium sp. P1_C7 (assembly GCF_056406295.1). Lineage (NCBI taxonomy): Bacteria > Pseudomonadati > Pseudomonadota > Alphaproteobacteria > Hyphomicrobiales > Rhizobiaceae > Rhizobium > Rhizobium sp. P1_C7. The sequence continues at coordinate 63,547 of NZ_JBFUAL010000011.1, read as the reverse complement.
CGCTCCATGTGCGGGTGAACGTGTGAATGCTCCCCTTCGTCATGGAACCGTCGAGCAAATACCTGATCCTTCGAGGCCGGTGACCGTGGATCGCCATAGTGGCCCTTTGGCCAAGTGGCTAGGGCACAAAGGCTGCGGTACCTTTCAACCGCTGACAAGCAAGCAGGGAGGATTTCAACGGCTACTTTCACCCTCATGGTTGGAACCGGCGACAATAACCTTGCCGCACCGAGCACCGTTCGCCATTCATCGGAAATCCACGCACCAACGGTAGCGAACGCCATCGCGCAGGCGACGCAAAAAATCGAGAGAGATCCTGATTTCTATGGGACCGACCGCGTCGTCGTCAAAGCAAGTGATGGTTCGGTCGTGTGGAGCAAGCCTGATCCCTAGAGACCCGTCGACACAGCACAGCTTGGGACGCTCGAGGAGTGCCTGAGCCCAGTGTGTGCCCTCCGGCATGCCGCTGACAGGAATGAGAGGGCCTCCAGCGTTATCAATGGCTGGGTCTGCTATCGCCAGCACGGCCATCGAAGGCAGTCGCTGCTTGATGCGGTAGCAACTGGCGATAGGCAGGTTTTGAACGGCCCTGGGTGTGGCGACGAGCCGGGCCGCTGACCAGACGACGCCGCTCATCGCTGCCACATTGGGCAACCAAGCTCCATAGTCGAATTGCTGCTGGGCAAGGGGCCGGAACTTTTTTCAGGCTGGATAGTTCTGTAGCCAGATACCCTGAATTCCCGCCGAAGGGAGGGTTCCATGTCTTCCGAATTGACGTCTCGCTACTTGACCACCGACGAGCTCCGCCTCCTCCAGCAAGTGCTCATTGATTGCGGGTACACCTGCGATATTGCAAGTGGTCAGTCTGCCGGTCCCAACCTGGCAGCTAGGTTGCTCGTTTGCCTTTATCAGGGCGGCACGACAGATCCGGCGGAGCTTGCCGGTGAGCTGGTGCGGCGTTTTGGGCAGACGAAAAAGGAAGTCCTGGTTGCCGAGAAGCAGCTGCATAGGAATGCCATTCGTGGACTATACTCGCCCAGTCACGCTGGTAGAGGGTCGAAGTACCACCATGAAACGCCGAGCGACCTAACCAATGATGCTCTCGAGCCGTACTCACAAGTTGCGATTGGGTACTAGTGGTGTCTCGACTGGGTGAACGAAACAAAGCCCGTCAGGAATTCTTGAAGATGCGCCTCGGTCTTCGGGTCAGCGAGCACTAGCTCTGCGTCAAAAACACCGGATGCTCGCGACACGAGGAGCCTGCCTTCCGACCATAGCTCCGCTCCAAGCGTCCGGAGCACCGGGAGCCAAGCGTTCTGCGAGAGGATTGTACCCATGCCACCTGGAGAAGCGCCCATGAGCGCCACGGGTTTGCCGCCGAACACGCGGCCAATATCGGCGGCCGGCCGCGACAACCAATCTATTGCATTCTTGAAAACGCCCGGGATCGAATTGTTGTACTCCGGCGTTGCGAGGAGGAGACCATCGGCCGTCGCTATAGCCTCCTTGAGTTCTGTGACAACTGTCGGAATTCCATGCTCGGCCTCCAGATCTCCATCATAGAGAGGGATGTCTCGAATGGAGCCGATAACGAGTTGTGAGCCGGAAGGCATGAGGGGCGAAGCGGCATTGAGAAGCGCGGAATTGAAGGACCCTCGGCGCAAGCTCCCGGAAAGCCCTATAATCATCGTCATGTCGTCCTCCATTTTCAGGTCGCGGCAAGGCCGCCCGCGATGCATCAAACGCTGCCATCGGCTGCCCCGGCTGATCCTATCTCATTTGTGATCTTTCGCGCCGCCAAAAGCGCATACTCTATGCTTTGTTCGGTCGATGAAAATCTAAAGCGAGTCGGCAGTCCGCAAGGCTTGCCTTGCGCCACTCTGGCCAAACAAGCTCCTCATAGCGGAAGACGGCCGCCAACTCGCGGCACCCGACTTGGCGATTCGGGCGTCGATTGATCCTCCCAATGCAACAATCCTTGGCGTTCTTTATTGGACCGGTCCCCGGTCGCTGTTCAGCATTCCCTCGGGAACAACATAAAACAGCGAGATATCCTCATGGAACGAGACCGACGCCTGATCCTACTCGCAGCATTGGCGACCGCCACGCTGTCCACGCCACTCCGCGCCGAGACTTTGGTCGTCAACAGCTATGGCGGACCTTACGAGGCGATCATTCTCGAGAGCATCATCGAGCCCTTCGAGGCCAAGTTCGGCATCGACGTCGTCTATGATGCCGTTGGCTCTGCATCCCAGGACTACGCAAAGATCAAGGCAACGAAAGGCCGGCCGGGGTTCGATGTCGTCGTCATGACGGCGTCGCAATCCCTGCAGGGCTGCAGGGACGGGGTTCTGGAAAAACTCGATGTGAAAAGCATCCCCAACCTCGCAAGGCTCGTACCGACTTTGAGCGCGGCGGCGGGCCACTGCGGGGCGGTCCACGAAGTGCAGTATATGTCGCTTCTCTACCGGACAGACAAACTTGCCACGCCATCCTCCTGGTCGACGCTGCTCTCGCCCGAGTTGAAAGGCAGAATCGTGCTGCCAACATTCCAGAACATCATGGCGCTCTATCTCGTGGAGATGATGTCGGTGATGAACGGCGGAGATCTCGTCGACAATCTCGATCCGGGGTTCAAGGCGATGGGAGCGGTCGCAAAGCAGGCGATCGGTTTCGAACAATCCTCGGCGATCCTCGAGCGATACATCAAGGACGGGACGGTTTGGGCCATGCCGTTCTGGAACGGGCGTGCGCAACTCCTCGTCGATTCCGGCCTGCCCGTCGACTACATCAGGCCAAAGGAAGGCACCATCCCGCTGATTGCCACACTCAACGTACCCGTCGGTGCCGAGAACAAGGCGGCGGCCAAGACGTTCATCAACTTCTTCCTGGAGAAGACCAGTCAGGAAGCCTGGGTGAATGGCTACAAGGTCGGAAGCGCCCGCACTGACATCGAAGTGCCGGAGGCCATCCGCGCGCGACAGATCACCACCGAGGCCGATCTGCAATCGCTTCTCCTTCCAGATCTGTCCGTCATCGCAGAGAAACTCCCCAGGTGGGCCGATCAGTGGGAACGCGACGTCGTTTCTCAGGCGAACTGAGGAGGACCCATGCACACCTTGACACTCGCTTCACCTGCATCGACGTCTCGTTGGGCAAACTGGATCTCCAGCTATCTCGCCCTCTTGCCTGCCGGATTGCTTCTGACCTTGTTCTTCGCCCTTCCGATGGGCATGATGATCGGCCTCAGTTTCTCACAGGAGGGCGTCGAGGGTTTTAGCCTCGACAGCTACGGGCGTTTTTTCACGGACGGTCTGTCCCTGGCGGGCTTCTCTCGAACTGCGATCATGTCCGCGCTCGTTGCCGTCTCTGTCACCGTGCTGGGTTATCCGGTCGCCTATTTCCTGGCTCGCTCAAAGAGCCGATGGCGCGCTGTCGTCTTTGCCCTGGCACTTGCCCCCGAACTTGCAGGTGTCGTCCTGCGGACCTATGGGTGGTTGATCATCCTCGAGGACAGGGGCTTCATCAATGATGCCCTCCTTCACCTCGGCCTCATATCGTCGCCGCTGCCCCTGTCGAAAAATCTCTTTGCCGTCGTGGTTGGTCTGACCCACGTTGTGCTGCCATTCGGCATTCTTGCTTTGACCACGAGCCTTCAGGGGATTGATGAAAACCTCGAGCGTGCGGCACAAATGCTAGGCGCTTCGCGCCTGGCGGTCATGCGTCACGTCATCCTCCCGTTGTCGGCGCCAGGGGTCGTCAGCTCGCTTCTGATTGCCTTCACGATGGCTGCAAGTGCCTACGCCACGCCCGCCTTGCTTGGAGGGGCCGGATTCAAGGTCCTGGCAACAATGATCTCTGAGCAGGTTCTGTTCTACATTGACTGGCCGTTCGCCGCCGTCATGGCCAATGCGCTTCTCCTCCTGATGCTGACGATCTCCGTCATCGGTGTCAGGTTTGAAGCCCGGCAGTCCCTGTGGCGGGATGGCCGTGCAAGGAGAGCCCAGTGAACAGGATCCTCTCCTCGCTTTTCTGGCTGATGCTTGCCGGCGTGCTCGCCTTCATCACCTTGCCTCTCGTGGTCGTCATTGCCGCATCCCTCAGCCCAACCTCCGAGGTGACCTTCCGGCCTTGGGAGTGGACGCCGATGTGGTACGGCGAGCTTGCGTCTGACCGTTGGCTGCTGCCTTTCCTGCTTAGCGTCAAGATCGCTGCGATCGTCTCCGTGATCAGTGGTGTCGTCGGAGTGATGGCCGCCTACATCATCGCCTTCGAGAAGGTCCAGGGCAGCGAGGCGATCATGTCTGCGCTGCTTTCACCGCTCTCGGTGCCGCAAATTGTCAAGGGGGTGGCGATTGTGCTGTTCCTGTCGCGCGTCGGGATGCAACCGCTTCTTGGAACGCCGGCCCTGATCGCTGCCCACTGCGTCCTGGCCCTGCCTTTCGTCATGCGGATGGTGGCGACGTCGATTGCCAATTTTGATGCCAACCTCGATCGGGCGGGCCAGATCCTCGGCGCTAGCAAGCGCCAGCGGGTGCAGCACATCCTGTTGCCGGCGATCAAGCCCGGCATCCTCTCGGGGATGACGCTCGCGTTCATCATCTCCTTCAACAACATCCCACTGTCGGTTTTTCTGGTTCGCCCCGGCGACACCACGCTCCCGATCACGGTGATCAACTACCTCGAATACAGCCTCGATCCGGTGATGGCGGCAGTCAACGTCGCCTCTATGGTCTTCATCCTCGCAGTAATCTTTTCCTTTGAAAAAGTCGGCGGGTTTTCCGCGCAGCTTCATGGTGGCAGCAAATGAGCAACATCGACATCGAACTCGTTTCCGTGAGCAAATCGTTTGGAACAGTTTCCATCGTCAACGACATCAATCTCCAAATTCCGCAAGGAGAGTTCGTCAGCATCCTTGGCCCATCGGGCTGTGGGAAAACGACCACCCTCAACATGATCGCCGGGTTCAACGAGCCATCCGTCGGCGACATCAGGATCCGTGGAAGGAGTCAGGCGCGCGTTCCGCCGGAAAGGCGCAACATCGGACTCGTGTTTCAAAACTATGCTCTGTTCCCGCATATGACGGTGGCCGAAAATGTTGGATTCGGCTTGAAAATGAAGGGAGCAAAGCGACAGGAAATCGACGACGCTGTAATGGTGGCATTGCGCAGCGTCCACCTCGACCAGTATGTGTTTCGCTACCCGAAGGAGCTCTCGGGCGGTCAGCAGCAGCGTGTGGCGCTTGCGCGGGCCATCGCTCCGCGCCCTTCTGTGCTCCTTCTTGATGAGCCTCTGTCCAACCTTGATCTCAAGCTACGGGAGGCGATGCGTGTTGAGCTCAAGGACCTCCAGGCCAAGCTCGGAATGACGTTTGTATACGTGACGCACGATCAGGAAGAAGCCATGGCCATGTCCGACAGGATTGTCGTCATGTGGCAGGGGGAGATCGCGCAACAGGGAGACCCCGCCTCGGTCTATCGGCATCCGAAAAGCTCCTTCGTCGCGAACTTCATCGGAAAGTCCAACATTCTCAAAGTCTCAAGTATCGTTGAGCTGCGGTCGGGCCACGAGGTCCGGTTTGCCGATAGTGCCGTCAGTCTCCGTGCAACGACGGCGCCGGACCAAGCACAAGTCCGCTTCTGTTGCATCCGCCCCGAGGACATTGTCGTGTTGTCCGGTTCGGGCGCCGTGATCGACGATCGCTGCAATCGATTGAACGGGACACTCCGCCGCGTCGCGAATCTTGGCGCCTCCCTCGAGCTTTCAGTTGAGGTGGATGCCAATCTCGTTTTGACGGTCCTGGTGCGCTCGTCGCTGTCCGGCTCGCTGCCGCCTGTCGATGGACGGGTCGAATTGGGCGTCGATCCGGACGCCGTCCAGCTGCTCTCGCATTAGCGACTGCAATTGATACACGGCGCAGATCAATGGCCCCCCATCGGTATTGGAGCCGCCTTCCCTCTCCGGCCTAGCATCATCCTGACCTTGAGAGGAATGGTCATCAACAGGAGATTGAAAATGCTTATGAAAAAGAGGATTCGCGCCGTCCAGACTGGCTGCAACGTCTGCGCTGACATCGAAGGGTTCGACTTCGACGATTATGACACTCGCGATGTCGCTGCGATCACCAAATACTGGTTGCAGTATGGTGTGCTTCGCTTCAAGAAGACCCGCATCACCGATGCCCAGCAGGTGGCTTTTTCCCGTCATTTCGGCGAGTTTGTCATACATCCCAAGCAACTCCAGGAGGGCGGCCACCCGACCCACAAGGAGATATTGGTCATCAGCAACGCGATGAAGGACGGCAAGCCGAGCGGCGCCATGGGCAACAGCGAGGCAACGTGGCACACGGACACATGGTTTTACGAACGCCCTCCGGCAGGGGCAATCTTGCGTGCCGTTGCAATCCCGCCTTTCGGTGGCGACACCTACTTTCTTTCGACCTACATCGCCTACGAGACTCTGCCGGAAGCATTGAAGACCGCAGTCGACGGACGTCAGATCTTCTTCCAGAATGTCTATGACAAGACGGGCACCTTGCGCCTTGGAAAGTCCGCACCGCGAAGTGCCGACTTTCGGGAATGGAGCGGTGTCGTGCATCCCCTCGTCCGTACACATGGCGAGACTGGCCGGAAGGCGCTCTTTCTCGGTGGGACAATTGAAGGCGCCTGGATCGTCGGCATGAGCAGGGACGAGAGTGATGCCCTGCTCGCCGAGCTTTGGGATCACACAACGAACTCCAGGCATGTCTTTATCCAGCAGTGGGACGAAGGCGACATCATGATGTGGGATAATCGCTGCACCATGCACCGGCGCGATTCCTTCGATCCCGCCTTTGTCCGCATCATGCATCGCACCACAACATCAGGCGAACGGCCGGTCTGAGCTCTCAGCCAACCGCAATCAACAGAAAGCAATCGTGATGACGGCGCATTATCGAATGATGGATCGTTGCCCGCCCCTGCCCGATCATTTGGTCGAACTGCTGTCTTGCGTAGACACGGCGACCATCGGCCATGTCGAGCACCTGGGGTTTGTTGGAGACAATATTCGCTCCGTGTTTCCTGCACGAGTGGCTGGGGCAGCGCTCACCGTCGCGGCTCCTGGCCGCGACGGGACCATTGTCTACAGGGCGATCGACAGACTGCTGCCTGGTGATGTCCTGGTGATTTCGCGGGTCGACCGCGATGACATTGCCTGCGTCGGAGGCGGTGTCGCAACGGCGGCGAAGGCGAAGGGCGCCGTAGGAATCGTCATCGACGGGCCCTGCACCGATGTCGATGAAATCGTCAGCGTCGGTCTTCCTGTCTGGTGTCGCGGGGTGTCGGCCAAAACCACAAACCGCCAGCTTCAGATCGGGGGTTCCCTCAATGTGCCGATAGCCTGCGGGGCCGCCGCGGTACTCCCCGGCTACGCGGTTCTTGCGGACAATGAAGGTGTGTTTGTTGCTGATCCCGAACGGATGCGTGAACTCGCCGAAGCGTCGCTCGAACGCCAACAACGCTCGGTGGACATCCGTCACCATCTGGCCTCTGGCCGATCAATATTTGATTTTCGCGAGGAGACCACACCTTGAAGATATCGCTTGTTCAAATGAACTCGCAGCCCAACCAGAAGCACAATTTCGCCCAGGCAGAGAGGCTCATGAGGGACGCCATGGCCGGCCGTCCGGACCTCATCGTTCTGCCGGAGCATTTCGACTGGATGGGCGGAACCGCTGACGACAAGAAGCGCGTGGCTGCCTCCGTCCCCGGGGGAGAAGCATACGCGCTCGTCCAGCAGTTTGCCAAGGACAACGCCGTGTGGATCCATGCCGGCAGTCTCCTTGAGCGAGACGCCGAAAACGATCGCGTCTTCAACACGTCAGTGGTTTTCAATGCGCGGGGCGAGCAGGTCGGATTGTACCGAAAGATCCATCTGTTCGACATCACCTCGCCTGACGGCAAGACCTATTCGGAATCGACCACTGTCACCGCTGGGAACGACCTTCTGATCTACGAGCTCAACGGCTATCGGATCGCCTGCGCGATCTGCTACGACCTGAGATTTTCGCGCCTGTTCGATCGCCTCGCAAGCGAAAAAGCCGACATCTTTGTTCTGCCGGCAGCGTTCACCCGCCAGACAGGACGAGCTCATTGGGAGGTCCTGTGTCGCGCACGGGCGATAGAGTTCCAAGCCTATGTTATCGCATGCGGCCAATGCGGAAGCTACCCGGTGCCCAATGGAGAGCGCCGCCAGACTTTCGGCCACTCGCTGGTATGCGATCCCTGGGGCAAGATCATCGCACATACGGGAAGCAATATCTGCGTGCTGAACGCCGTCATTGATCCGGTTTGCCTGACCGACGCCCGTCGGCTGATCCCGATGGCGTCACACCGGGTTACTCTCGCACACAAGGCAGTCCATGTGAGCTCTGAAAGGGGATAGGAGTGGGTTGAAGCCAATCAGCGCTTTCGTCGGCCCGGACGAGATCGATGTGGCTCACTCCGATAGACTGGGCGAGTTCGTAGAGCGTGACGATCGTCGGATTGCGCTTGCCGCGCTCCAGGCCACTCAAATACTGCTGGCTAAAGCCAGACCGTGACTCGACATCCTCCTGCGTCAGTCCCTTCTCACGACGCAGGCGCGCAAAATTTTCGGCCAACCAAAGCGCGCATATCCATGCGCCACTGATGAAAGTCCGTAGGACGGCACTTCACCAGATCTTTCGACGGATAAACCAATGATGCACGATGCAAGGAAATCCAATTACCTTGACGCTGCCGTTGGCCAGAGAATCGCAGCGCTGCGCCGGACCCACAAAATGACCCAGCGCCAGCTCGCCGAGGCGATCGCAGTGACCTATCAACAACTGCAGAAATATGAGCGTGGCCTCACGCGCGTCAGTGCAGGGCGGATGCAGTCGCTGGCGCTGGTGCTTGGCGTTCCTGTGCCATGGCTCTTCGGGGCACAGGAGACCTCGCCGTTCCGTGATGAAGATAACGCGATCCTGTCCTTCCTCGCGAGCGATGAGGGCCAAGAACTGAATATTGCCTTCTGCCGGATCGTAGACAGAAATCTTCGTCGCAAGATTACCGCTTTGGTGACGGCTATCGTCGAATGAGGCCTCACCTCAATCCCGGCTGCGACGTGCCCGGCGGACAATAAGTTCGCCGAAACGTCGCCAAAGCTTCGCCCAAAGACCCTGCCAACAGGTGCTAGCTTGTTTCCTTCCAAGCGTGGCTTGCCGATGGAGGAGAGAATGCTGAATGAAGCTGTATGCCAGGACCAGGACGTTCGTTTTCTGAGCCGGGAGGAGTTGCGTTTGACAGGCGCCGAACTGACGATCGAGGAAGTCCAAGCGGCTGTTGCCGCTGCATGGCACGACATTAGGGGCGGAACGTCTTACGGCGCGAAGGCTGTCCTTTCGCTTCCCGAGGAAGAGTTCTGGCAGGCGGCAAGCGTTGCGCCTTTCAGAGCCAAATTCGCCAACGAGCGTCTGGGATGGAAGCTTTCCTGCCTCTATAGCGTCAATGGGACATACGGGGGTGTCAAAGTCATCGGGGCAAATGCCTTCAACCGGTATCTTGGGCTGCCGCGCTCGACTTCGACCATGCTCTTGCTTGAAAAGCGGACCCTTCGCCCCTTGGTCATCTTGGACGGCACCGCAATTTCGGCCCATCGAACGGGAACATATGCCTCAAACGTCGTCGATCTGTTTGCACGCAGCCGCGCTGGTCTGTCTGTTTTTCTGTTCGGTACCGGGCCCGTCGCTCGCAGCGTCATCGAGTGCCTGAACTTCAGCCATGCGCAGCTGATTTTGGACGTATTCGTTCGAGGGCGGTCGACCGAGACACTGGACAAACTGATTTCGGACTTTGCCGGTCGGACCTCGTTCAGACTCCATCCGGTCCTTGACCACGCTGATTTAAGACGCTGCGGGGTCGTGATCACAGCGACCAATGCGCGCAGCCCGCTGTTTGACGACGACGAACTGGGCCCAAACGCCGTTACGCTCCATCTCGGTGGAAACGAGGTCCCGGAAGCGTACCTCCAGCGGGCCCTTCGGACCGGTCTGGTCGTCTGCGACGACATCAAGACCGTGTCGCGAAGAAATTCGCAGAGCATTGCCCTGCACTTTTCCAGGCGAACATTGTCTCTCGAGGAAATCGGCCCCCTGATCGGCATTCGGGAACTCTCGGCACCGGTTGGGTTTGAGGTCGATTCAACCGCTCCGGTTTGCGTGACATGTGTTGGACTTCCGATGCTGGATCTCTATGTCGCGCAGGCGACCTACGAGAAGTATCTCGCCCTGAAGGCAGGTGGTTGATCTTGTGAATTGCCAGCTCGCCCGCAGACCAACGAACGCCGGGAACGAATGCGATGCACATGACCCAGGTTCTTGCACAACACGTCCAGTCGATAACGCCGTCGCAGTGCCCCGCCGAGGTGCGCGAACTCGCTCTGCGATGTATTCTCGATCTTGTCGGGGCCGCGATTGCCGGCCATACGATCAAGAGCAGCGTTGCCGCACGAGGAGCCGGAAACGAACTGTTGGGCGACGGATGCGCGAGCATCTGGATGGTCGATCGAATGGCCACGCCGATCTCTGCGGTGATGAGCAATACGGCGGCTGCATCGGCCCTCGACATCGATGACGGAAACCGCGCGGCGCGGGGTCATCCCGGTGCTTGTGTTATTCCCGCAGTCCTGACGTTTGCGCCAGTCGTTCGCGCCACAGCCGACGAGGTCCTGTCGGCAATCATTGCCGGCTACGAGATTGGGGTTCGGGTGGCGGCAGCGCAAAATCCACTTGGTATCTCAACCCGGCAAACAGGGCGCTGGGCAGCTCTTGCCACCGTCGGAGCAATGTCGTCCCTGTTCAAGGTCGAACCCGACGCTGTTTCTCAGGCGCTTGCGATTGCAGGGGTATTGGCGCCAAACCAGCAGGCGAACGGCAGTTCGGGTTACTCCCGGCTGACCGGCAACGACGTCAAGGAAGGGATCCCCTGGAGCGTCGCAACCGGCCTGATGGCGCTCTCGCTGGCTCGCCACGGCTACACCGGTCCACTGGACCTGCTGGATTACGACAGCCACTATGATGCCAAACGGCTCCTGTCTGGAATGGGTCGACGGTGGGAGATTTCGGATACCTATTTCAAGCCATACGCCTGTTGCCGCTATATTCATCCCGCGCTCGACAGGGTGTTCGAGCTCGTCGGACGATACGACCTGGCACCGGGCGACGTCGTATCCGTGGAGGTTCAAACGTTCGGCTGGGCGGCAAGACTCGGTAATGCGGTTCGGCCAGCCACTCTGGTCGAGATTCAGTACAGTTTGCCCTATTGTGTGGCCGTGGCGCTTGTCGAGGGCCGCAATGCGCTCGTTCCGACAAGCGAATGTCTTTTGGGCCGCGAGGACATCACTCGACTGGCACGGAAAGTGAAGATAGAGCTCGATCCCGATATCGACCGGCTCTTCCCCGGCGAGACGCTTGCTCGTGTTGTCGTGGAGACCCGAACACACCGACACGTTTCCGAACTCGGCGGTCCTCTGGGTGATCCCCGCAGACCGATGGGATGGCCGGCGATGGAAGCCAAGTTTCTGATCCTGACACGGAAGGTTCTCTCGCGGTCGAAGCAGAAGGCGGTCCTCGATGGCGTCCTTTCCGCCGCGGCCGGTGATATCGGACCCCTTCTTCGCGAGCTGCGTTCCGCAAGCGATCATCCTGAACGGCACTCGGCCCTCAGTGCGCCATTGAAAACCACGACCTGACCGTTCACCAGCACATGGCGAACACGGCCAAGATTGTGGTTGTCGGTGATCGTGACGTCGGCGCGCCGGCCTATTTCGAGGAGACCCCGATCTGCCGCCATCTCTGGGAAGGTTTGCGAAACGTGGCCGGTTCCAAGTGCCACGGCCCCTGCGAGAGACAGTTGGCGCTTGCGGACCATGCGATGCATGGCTGCCAGGATGCTGTCCCAGTCGCCCCCTGCAAAATCCGTTGAAAGCGTGTCGACCAGTCCCGCCTCGACCAGAGCATCCATGTTTGCTGTGTTGTTTCGCCAGCGCGTTTCGATGCAGTCAAGCGTGGACACATCAATCACCACGCCGCGCGCCTTGAGCTCCAACGCAAATCGGACCCCCTCTTCCGGAAGAAACGACGGGTGGTTGGAGTGCCCAGCAACGAAGCGACCCCTCGGGTAGCGTTCAGCGAGCCTGATCAGAGTGCGAGCCGTGGGAGCTGCATGGTGAAAGATGGCGGGACGGTCGAGACGATGGGACGCTTCTGCGATCTCGCTCAAGCCTTCGAGGGATAAGCCGACAGCCGGCATGACAGTTTCCGTGATCAGACGGCAGACGTCGTAGCGGTTCATGTGCGTGCCCAGTCCGCTTTCAGCGAGCAAAACGTCCAAGACCTCCCCTTCAGGCTCCGCGGCGTCGAGATATCGACCGAGTACGGCCTCCTTGAGCCTGCGCGCCGTGTTCGGATGCACGGTTATGCCGGTGGCCGCGTTGATGGCGAGCGGTATGAATCGATAGTCCTGCGCGCCCCCGCCAAGGGTCTGCCCGCCACCGGCTTCGCCCAATGCCTTGGCACCCCGCTCGATCATATGGTCGATCCTGGCGCGCTTGTGCCGATCTGACAGGCCTTGCCCATCGATCGCCATCGCCGCCGCCACATTGCTTGGTGTGTGCGCCGTCGTTATGTGAATGTCCAATGGATGAGGCTGGCCAAAAGGCCCGTCGATCTCGTCGGGTGTGGCCAGGCCACATACATTCAGCAGGGTGGTGGTTCCGGAAAGCAGGTGCCGGTTTCTGTGATAGTCCAGATCGATCTGGCGAATTGGCAACGATCCGCTCGGCATGGAAGGACCGCAAATGCATCCATGCGCGTGCGCATTGATGATACCTGGGATCACGGTGCAGCCGCTGGCATCAATGACGATGGTACCCTCTGCGGGTTTCGCATCTCCTGGCGCAACATCCACGATCGTCTGTTGGCTGATCCGGATTGTTCCCTTTTCATAATCCGTCGTGCCGTCGCCAGTGACGATGCGTCCCCCGGTGATAACGATGTTGCGGCAAGACATCACGTTCCCCCCTTGTCAAGCTGAGGTAAGGCCGCTCGCGGCGAGCGCATAGCCCACACCACGCACTGTCCGGATCGGATCCGGCGACGAGGTTCGTGCCAAGGCCCTGCGCAACCGTCCGACGTGAACGCTCACCGTTTTCGGGTCGACGAAAACCCCAGGAGGCCAGGCCATCGCGATCAACTCTTGCCGCAGGAAGACGCGGTCTGGCTCCCTGAGGAAGCTCCGCAGGATTTCGAATTCGATGCGTGGAAGGTGTACCTCTATGGCAGTTCTCCAGACACGTCGGGCCGAAGCATCCATCTCGATGTCCCCGCAAGACAGCCGGGTGTGAGCCTTCTGCTCCTTGAGGGCACCTGAGGCTTCCTCGCACAGGCAGCACAGGACGCGGGCCGGGACGAACGCTGATCGCTGTTCGGGAGAATCGGTGTCGGCTGAGCATGTATGCGATCGCTTCCGAATGCAGGCGGCAGCGGTTGCATCAGGCTGGCCGGTCATCAGGACTGCTTCAAAACCCTCCTGCGCGAGTAGATCTCGCGCAAAAAGGCAGAAGTCGTCGTCCCTTGAACCGATGATGATGATCGGTCTCACGAGTCTCACCGTCGCGGATGTTGTTGGTGTGCTAAAACACAATCCCACGTAGGTGCAGCGGATGCAAATGCTGTCTCTTATGCAAGGATTAAGAAATGTTTCGGACATTCCTTCGGCACCGCCAGATCCGGCGACACAAGCGAGTTGGCCGTCAGCGTCGGAGGCTCCTGCGTTGTCATTGGCGGCACAAACGAAAACTAAGCTGGAAAAGTTCTGGAAACGCCATAGGTTGAGCGCATACTTCTCTTATCAGGTCACAAATGGACTGGCTCGGTCACTGGAATGCCCGCTCACTCGCTTCGCAGTTTTTCGTCGCGGGGGGCCTCGTTTCACTTGCTGCAATGTTTGCCGTGGGGCTCGTCGTAACGCATCTCATCGAGGATGCCGTCATCTACAATTCCGGAGCGGCCACAGCGCTCTACGTCGACAGCGTGGTCGCGCCTTTGCTTCCGGACATGCAGAAGGAAGCTCCCTTGGACGAAGCGAGCGCGCTGGCGCTGGATGAAACGCTCGGGCAGGGTGCCCTTGGGCGCCGGCTGGTCTCGTTCAAGCTTTGGCGCGGCGATGGCACGATCCTCTACTCCAACGAAAAAAAACTGGTGGGGCAGACGTTCCCGGTAAGCAACAAGCTACGGCGGGCATTCGCCGGCTCGCTGGTCGCAAACTATGAACTCGCCTCCGATCCGGAGAGTGCCGAAGAACGAATCCTCGGCAAGCCGCTCATGGAGATATATAACCCGGTCCTCCAGCCGTGGTCCGGACAGGCTGTGGCGGTGCTTGAGTTCTATGAGACCGCAGAAGGGCTCAAGGACAGTCTGGCGCGGGCGAGATTGCGGAGCTGGCTTGCGGTCGCCAGTGTGACGGCAATCTTTTTCCTGATCCTCTCCGCCCTCGTTTTTCGCGGCAGTCGAACGATTGAAGCGCAACGCAAGGATCTTAAAGGGCGGGTCGATGATCTGTCGCGGCTGCTTGCCGAGAACCAGGGCCTGCAGCAAAGGCTGCAGCGTGCGTCACAGCGTGCAGCGGAGTTGAATGAAACATACCTGCGCAGCATCGGCGCCGATCTACACGACGGTCCCGCCCAGCATATCGCATATGCTTCGCTTCGCCTGGACAGCGAACTGCTCGTCGACGCCGCTACAAAGCCGGCAGCGCGGGAGAAGGAGCTTGCCTGGATCCGCTCCAGCCTTGCCGAGGCGATGACCGAAATCCGTAACATCTGCAAAGGGCTGGTGCTGCCACAGATCGAAAAGGCGTCGATCACGGAGATCGTGGAGCGCGTTGTCGGGGCCCACCAGCAGAAGACCGAAACCCTGGTCGAATCGACGATCGACGAAGATGGCCCGGAAATCGCACCCGCGGTAAAGATCTGTATCTATCGTTTCATTCAGGAAGCGCTGAACAACGCCTACCGACACGGAGGTGGCGTTGAGCAGGCCGTCAGGGTCATCTCGCACAACGGTCATGTACAGATCGAGGTCAGCGATCGCGGAGAGGGCTTCGACCCGACGGAGGTCCGGCCTGCGAGCCTTGGCCTTGCGGGATTGCGAGAGCGCATCGACAGCCTCGGAGGAGACTTCGACGTGAGGACCGGCGAAGGAGGTACGACATTGACGATGACCTTCGAGCCAATGGAAGCCGGAGAATGAAATGACACCCATCACCATCGGCGTAGTCGACGACCACCCACTGTTTCGGGAGGGAGTGACACGTAGCCTCTCCGAAGTGAGCGACTTTATGGTCGTTGGAGAAGGCACGAACAGCGATGATGCCCTGCTGATTGCCTCGAATAACCATCCGGACATCATGCTCCTCGATGTCTCGATGCCGGGAGACGGGCTATCGGCGATCGGCAACGTTCTGTCGAAAAGTCCCAATACGCGGATCTTGATGCTCACTGCGTCGGAAGAAGTCGATACGCTGGTCGCCGCGCTTCAACGGGGAGCGATGGGCTATGTTCTCAAGGGGGTCGGTTCGCGAGGACTCGCGCAAGCGATACGAGCTGTGTTCGACGGATCGCGTTATATTTCCCCGGCCATGTCGGCCAAAGTGATGGAGCGCTCACTCAGCCCGGAAGCGTCAACCAAGAATGTCCTTACCCCTCGAGAGCGGGAGGTCATGGATTTGGTCGCCCAGGGCCTGTCGAACAAGCACATCGGTCTGCAACTTCGTCTCCAGGAAAAGACGGTCAAGCACCACATGACGCAGATCCTGACCAAGCTTGGTGTCACGAACAGGACCGAGGCTGCCCTGCTGTGGCGAGAGCGGCGCTAGCGCAGGAGGCGATTTAGCCGCCGGGCATCGGCGGTTGTGGCCGGTCGGCTGATGATCATGCGACCTTTTGAGTCTTTCATGACGTAACGCCCGTTGCGAAGCGTTTCCGTTATTCCATTCGAATGGCGAATATCGATGGAACCATCGGCACCTTGTCTTGCCTGCGCTCCGGCATCTGACGTGCTGCTGGCACCGCTGCCGCCACCGCTTTTGCTGCCACCGTTGCCGCTGCCGCTGCCATTGCCATTCCCGCTGCCGTTTCCTCCGCCTCCCCCATTGCCATTGCCGCCAGCGTTGCCGTTGCCACCGCCGTTTCCATTCCCGCCGCCGTTTCCATTCCCTCCCCCATTGCCATTGCCACCCGCGGCAAAGGAATGTCGGCTTGCCGAAAGGCCGGCCGCAGCGAAGACGGCGGCACTACCGATCAACCTTAGAAAGTCGCGCTTGCGGGTATCCATGCCCTTGCCTCTTTCGTTGTCATCGGCCGGTCCTACGCAGGGAACGACATATGAGATCGCCTGCTTGTTCCAAAAAAGCAAGGCAGTCGGACCTAGGTACTACGCTTCATCAGACTTTGGTCCCAGAACCCAAGCGACTGGTATTCCAACCAGTAGGACCAAAGTCAGGGCAAGGTAAGACTTTCGCCCGATGTATCGGCTTCAATCGTCCGCTAGCATGACTTCTCTTATTCGCAATCTGGAGGAAATCATGCGTATTGCAACGTTCGGGCCGGTTCTGGCGCTTTCAATGGTGTTTGCCGCCAGTTCTCTAGCGCCCCTGCCTACTGCAACGTACGCATACGCGAAAGGGGGCGACCATGGGGGAGGAAACGGCGGCGGGAACGGCGGCGGCGGGGGAAACGGTAGCGGCGGCGGCAATTCCGGTCACAGCGGCAACGGAAACGGAAACGGCGGCAATTCCGGCCGCGGCAGCGCCGGGTCGAGCAACATCAAGTCGTCTTCGGGAACCAAGGAAAAGTCTGAGACCGGCACGCACAAGCATGCGGACCCGTCGAAGAAGAACGTCAAAACCAACGCTGCGGAAACGAAGATCGCACCGCAAATGGCGGGACTGAACTCGCTCAACCGTAACTATCGGGCGCTGATGCACACGTCCGACCCTCGCATGGCAGAGATCGCAGCATACGCAACGGCGTACGCGCAGTACGAAATCGAATACGGGATGTCACCACCCCCGGGAGATCCCCTGCTCGGCGACGACGCACTCGAAGCCGCCCTGGCATCAGCCACCAAGACAGGTTCAGTCAGTCCCGCCGTTTTCGAACGGGCGAAGGCAATTCTGGGCGTGGGCGACGCGTACGGGAAGATTGACCAGATCCGCGGCTCCCTGGAGCAGCAGGAGCCGGATTATGTACAATCCCGTCGGTAGCGCGATCATCCTCCCAGCGTTGGAACACGACCACGATGGCGAGATATTCGCATCCTTCCTCAGCGGCCGCCAACTGGGAGCTGCTATCGGGCTCAAGTCCTGAAGCTCTCTTTTGTCGGACCCAAAGCCTCTCCTGGTCCTCACTCGCGAACGATCGGTAGATAGATCGAGCGGCTCGACGAGTAGGGGCCAGACAATGGCACGGAATTTCTTGCACATCATGAGCGAGAGCTGCTTCGACGACGATACCGTGTCTGCAGCCGCGAAGGAAAGGGTGGCCAAGCTGACCCGGTTCGAAGAGCCGCTCGATGGTCTATCGTGTGCGGCTACAGACCAAAGTGAAGTAGTCACGTCGGATCATCGAGCTTTGTGGCGTGTTGCGGATCTTTCAACGTCCTGCCGTTTCTCCAAGAGGCTGCAAGATGGATCGCTTCAATGATTTTTTCCTGCGTCTGGGGTTTGCTGACAACAGCCACACCATCAGCCTCACCATCGAGAACGACCTCTGGCCTTCCGGTGACATAGATGACGGCTATGTCAAACCCCTTGAGGAGTTTGCGCGCCAGCTGAGGGCCGCTCAATCCATCGGCCAAGCAGATATCAACCAGAGCAATCTCGGCCTCAGGCGCAAGTTCCAGCGCTTCTTTTTCGGTTCGCGCGATGCCGATGACCTCATGCCCGTCCGCGAGCACCATGGCTTCGATATCGAGTGCGATGGTCATCTCGTCTTCAACGATCAGGACACGCATCGTGGTCTCCTTTTCATTCAGTTCAGGTGAGCCCATGAGACCAACGCGACGACGGAAGAAATTCCATCATCGCGATCAGCATCCCTGCCTCGGGCGGCTAGTGAAGAACCCTCGCGCCGGAAGGCGTTGGGCTGACAAGATCGTTCATTTTGATGATGAGCTTGGCGAATTCCGCGAGCACTCGTCTGAAGCCCGCGTCGTCCATACTGGCGATCTCGGCGATGCGGTCGCATGTGCTGGCGATCAATCGCTCGAATGCCACAGCATCCTCGAATATGCCGTTGGATAGACCATACGATCGAGCTGCCACGATCTCGTCCATGATCCGCCGAAGCAAACGACGACGATCGAGCCGCGAAAGGTTGGCAAGATGTTGCTGAGCGTCGAAAATCTCCGTAATCACGCCTTCGGACATTGAACACCCTCGCATTTCTTTCTTCGGCGACACGGACTTGAACATTCGAAGGTAACACCACTTCAAGGTTTGGAAATCGGACCTTGGTCTGACTCTGAGAGGTTTCTCTGAGTTGCCCGATGGATCGGCTTGCTTGAGCCATGCGCTTCCTTGGCCGCGGCCTTAGTTCGGCACCGTGGGGAAAATCACGCAGGAGGCGTCCTCTGGACATGAAGCCAAATCGTTATAAAAATCAATCGCATACTTCATGTTAGCATCGGCGACAAAAATCGCCTTTGCGTGTTTTCAACCCATTGATCCGAAACGTGATCGGCTCGGCTATCCGTGTGAAAACGCCAGCGTAGCAAACGGAAGTGCGCAATTGGCTTCAGCGTGACGAGATTGGCTTAGAGCCTGCGAGCTTCCAGACGCCGCTTGTCGCGCTCAACATATTCGAAGCCCCGTTGTGTCAGACGGAATTGTCGTTTCTGAAATTCCCCGCGGATAAGGATGAAGCCTTGCTCTTCGGCTTCGCTCAACGTCTTCAGGCTCGTGCCTATAGGGGGAGACTGCCAATCCATGCCAACGGCGCTGTGCAGCAATACCATTATCTTGATAATTTTGTTTCTCCATTGCTGATGCATACAGCCGCAATACATAGCTTTGCGCTCAAGCCGCCGCAATGACCGCTCTTTGGCGCGAAGCTGCCGAGGGCGGTCATACGCAGTCGGTTCAAGCGCAGATCGATCTGCGCCGCCTCGGCCATCGACGCGAGCGGCAACGAGCGGCCATGGCTTAACCGTCCAGCCAGGCGGCGAGGCCGTCCAGCGTCTGCAGCCCGTATCCCACCGCGCCGAAGCCGATGACCACTTGACGGCGTTTGGCGCTGGGGTGGAGCTGGCGCATGGTCAGCACCGTCTTGCCGTCGGCCTGCTCATCGAAGGTCACCGTGACGCGAAAACGGTCGGGATCGTTAGGATCGGGCGTTCCATAGTCCATGACGATCCGCTCGTTCGGCACGATCTCCAGAAAGCGCATGAGGTTTGGGAAGCGCTGTTCCTTCCCCTCGAACACACCCACCATGTCGAACCGCCAGACCCCGCCCTCGCGGATGTCGGCCTCGTGGCTCTCGATATTGAGGCCGGCCGGACCATACCATTCGACCAATGCCTTGGGGTCCATCCAGGCGGCAAAGACCTTCTCGCGGCGATGGTTAAGCAGCTTCACTAGCACGATCTCGCGGTCGAGCGACCATGTCTCAAGCAGGGTTGCCATGTCCTTCATCATCCTCTTCCGTTTTATCCAAGTAGACTTCCAGCCGATTCAACCGCGCGGCCCAGCGCCGGCGCTCCGCTTCCATCCAGTCCGCCGCCTCGTCGAAGCGCGCCTGCACCAGCCGGCACCAGCGACTGCGCCCGCGCTTCTGGCTGACGATCAGCCCGCAATCTTCCAGTACCTTGAGATGCTGGGCGAAGGAGGGCAGCGCCATGTCGAAAGGCTCGGCCAGGGCACTGACCGGCAACTCGCCCTCGACTAGCCGCGACACCACGGCGCGGCGGGTCGGGTCGCTGAGAGCGTGAAAGGCGAGGTCGAGCGGATTTGAATGGTAAGGCATGTGCGTGCGTAAAGTGGGAGGGTGCGCCAGTCAAGGCTAAAAAAGGTACTTGCCTTAGTATAGGGCCTCTAATATAAAGGTACTTGCCTTAGTGTCAGATCCTGATCATTGGGGCGGTTTTGGTACAACAACGCGCAAGGAGGACCCCTATGGTAGTTCGTGTCGATCTTATTATCTCGCTTGATGGTTTCGCGACAACGACGGACCAGACGCCCGAAGCCCCGTTCGGCGAGGACTGGCCGCGTCTCGTCGGTGCATATGTTGCAACGCGAACGTTTCGTGAGCGCGTGTTCAAGGATACCACGGGAGCAGGGACGACAGGCGTGGATGACGAATACGCGAAGGCGTACTTCGCTAACGTGGGTGCCGAGATTATGGGCGCTGGAATGTTCGGGCTCCACAACTTTCCCGACGATCCGAACTGGTGTGGCTGGTGGGGCGACGAGCCACCATTCCGGGTTCCGGTCTTCGTCCTCACCCGCAACCCACGGCCCTCCATAGAGATGGCTGGAGGCACCACTTTCCATTTCCTCAAAAGCACCCCCGTTGATGCGCTCCAGCGGGCTGTGAGAACCGCAAACGGCAAGGATGTGAGGATAGGCGGTGGTCCTACCGTCGTCCGCGACTATCTCAAGGCCGGCCTTGTCGACCGCCTTCATGTTGCTATCACGCCGATTTTGCTCGGGCGCGGCATCCGTCTGTGGGACGATATGCGCGGCTTAGAGCGTGGCTATACAGTCAAGGCAGAAACGGCACCGAGTGGCACCGTCCACCTCACCTTCGAACGCTAGCCGTGCTGACAGTCTGCTTCCGGCCCCAGCCGCATATCATTGACAGGAATGCAGCTGGGCCGACGAGGAATGTCTTCCGTATTGGCGCAGCATGAAACCTCTTCCCCCTTAAGGCGGTTGCCTTCGGAAGGTCTCTCCAGATTGCGTTCCAATGAAGAACAACCGCACGTCGAGTATGCGCGGAAGAATTTTGCTGAACTGGCTAACGGGACACCGCTCCTCAAGGCGTTAAGGAACGCATCCATGGGGAGTGTATTGCACGTTGAAGAGTTATCGCCGCTACCCGTGCAAGCGGTGTGTGTACTCCAGCCCTATCAAGATCGCTTAGACGGAAGCGACGATCTCGCGATCAGAATAAACACGTTCCTTACCAAGGCTAAATATGAGTCCGACGAGGGGAATTTCGCCTTCGTATTCATAGGCAACGACGATATCACGGTTGAACGAATAAAGCGGTCTGCAAAACTCGATATGTTCAGCAAGATGGAAGTCATCCAAGCGAAAGCTGGCAGCCTGCCTAAGAATTTCACTCCTGAAGAGTGCGTGGTCGGACCTTCAGGTGTCGTCGCAAAAATCAGGTACAACGAACGAACGTACGCGGTATTTGGCGCGATGCGGTAATGTCCGGTCGAGGTCTACCCGAAGCAGTCAAAGCATCGCTCATTGGATTACTGAGATATCCAGACCTGAAGCGGGCCAAGTTTCGCCAACCCCGTTTCTTCACCGCTAAGATCGTCCGTGGACCAGCATACGATAGGTCGCCCTTGAGAAGCCGATCCTGCAACTTTCAAAACTCCCATCTGTGCGAATGAATGGCTTTTGAGGGAGAACCAATTGGATACCCCAAGCGAAAATCCGGTGTCAAAGCTTATAAAGCCAGACTCGATTGTGCCGAGCCCACCCTTGAACCAAAACTTTATTTTATGATCATCAAGTAAGGTGCTGGGAAAAATCGTGTCTTCAGGAGAACCCCAAGCTCTTTCCCATAAATGCAATCCGGCTGGAGTGCTTACGGTCTTCCATCCGATAGACCCGTCGCCCGAATCCGAGCCACCGTACCAATGCCCGGCGAGTATCCGCTCGAAACCCTGGTCAGTAAGATTTAGGTCTCCGAAGCTATCCTTGATCCCCCAATTTCGAGAACGATTGGCTTCACGAACTTTGCGAGCGAGTACAGCAACTTCGTTCTGAACGGCCTTTTCGCGAGTTATAATGTTCGGATAAAACGGCGGCGAAATAACCAAATTCGCCCAGGCTCCCGAAGACCTCGTTTCGTTCGATCCGTGTGCAGAGCAGACCCTACTACACCAAGCGATGTTGTCTTCCACGGCGATACGAAGCAGTCGGGAGGTATCAGTCATAAGCAGCAATCTCGATACGTGGGAAGGATAACTTATTCGGCAATCACTGTAGTTGGCGCGGGGCGAAGGCTGGGAGAGGTTTGACGCTTTCCCCAGATAAGTTGGTCTGTATTCGGGCCTATTGCTTTTCGCGGTCTCGCAAGTCCACTTGTGGCGCGCAAAGCGTTCGTCTGCCAATGACCACTGTCGCCCTTTGTTCTGCAAGAAGTGACGCCTATCGACGGAAGCGTAGAATGTGAACATGTCCGCCAAACAAGCAAGCAAAGACATCGACAGAAACGTTTCGTTTTGATCGCCAAACGAGGAGGATCGCGACGACGACGTAAATGAAAATTATCAGCTGACGCTCCCGATGTTGCCCCGCATCAATTTTTACGTGATCAAATTCACTGTTGGCAACGCAGAGGCTTCATTGACCGCAAATGGCGCTTTTGCGCCATGACGGCTGTTGGCCCGAAGCGGACGGCAGCCCCATCGCGACTTATCGAGTTGCACCTGGCAACCGAGCCGCTTGAATAATCCAGTTCTTCAGCGAGGCTTCATCGAATGGTTCATCCTCGTGAAGATGCAGGTAGCGAACATCCTCTTGCTTAGAGGCAATTGGCGGGGGCGGCGACAGGGACGTACCTTTGAAGAAGGTCACCTTGATGTACCTTTCGAAGCAGTGGAAGGCTACGAACCAGCCGTTTTCTGCAACGCCGTAGAAGGGGGTGTTCCACCTAACGGCTTTCTGCACATCGGGAACAACACGTACTATCAGATCATCGAGCTGCTTCCCGACAGGGCGTTTCCATCCTGGCATTGCATCGATATATGCCTGAACCGGGGGATCACCTTCACCTTTGGGTATCTGCGGATTGCCACCAGACAGCAGCTTTGACTTGCTCATCAGGTCCTCCAAATTTGCCCTGACGTCTGTACCACCACTGACACAGAATGTCTGCTTCTGGCGCGTTCCGGCCGAGGCGTTCGTCTGGAGGCGGTCCTAAGCGGCCCTCGGCAGCCACGTCGTTGAGAGGCGAGGCGACTGGTGAATACCACAGCGACCGCGTTTGCACCCTTGCGCATTTTTGGAGAGCTTGGGATCATCTGTCAGAGAGTCAGGCATTTCCAATTCGGTCGAGGACTTCATGCTAATCCATCTGAATGGCTTGCCCGGTGTCGGCAAGCTGACAATTGCGAGGAGCTTGCATTCGCTACTCGGCGGTCATCTGCTCGATAATCATGCAGTCTAGAATCCCGCCTTCAGTCTCTGTGAATTTCGTTCACCCGCATTCTACGAGATGGTCCGATCTATCCGAAATGTGGCGTATGAATATGCCGCTACGATCTTGTCTCGAAATCCCGCTTGGCACTCCCCATGGACCTGTCACCTCGCGCGGCTTCGCGCTCAATCAAAAGTTCGAGCCGGCAGTGCACAGCGGCGAAGAAGACATCGTGGTCTGCCAAGAGATTGGCAAGTGTTTCTAGCCATCCCTCAGTATCAAGAATGTGCTCAAGAATGAGATCGTTACCGGCATCCGCGTATGCCTTCAGCGACCCATGAAACCCATCGAAGAAGGCCATCCGGGCATCAGCCCAGCGAAAATCGCCATTCTTGAAGCGCTCGGTTGGAAGCACGCCAGCGTCACGCAGGTGATCAATCGATATATGCCAGAACGGTTTTCTCGATGCGTTTCGGTAGTGTTTTGGCAATCATTGTTTTGCCGCTGCTCGACGCTCCGTGCAGAAAAATAACTTGCGCCATTCAATGGCCTCCCGGCCTGAGACAGCGCCTAAGGCAATGATATGACACCGACCGCAATTGGCGCGTCCCCGTCGTGGTGACTGTCGCTCCGTTGTCGGTTATGTGCTCGATGGTGTTGTACCGAGGAGTGAGTCATGCCGCAGGTTCTCGCTCATATTGCGCTGGTCGTCCGAGACTACGATGAAGCGATTTCCTTCTTCGTCGGGAAGCTAGGCTTTGATCTGATCGAAGATACTTATCAGCCGGAGCAGGAAAAACGTTGGGTGGTTGTTGGCCCAAGTGGAAGTAAGGGCTGTTCAGTCCTACTTGCCCGCGCTTCCACCGACCATCAGACGCAATGGATCGGCAATCAGGCCGGAGGGCGCGTCTTCCTATTTCTGAGAACCGACGACTTTTGGCGGGATTATCGGCTCCTTGTTGATCGCGGGGTGGAGTTCGCGCGTGAACCGAAGGAAGCGGATTACGGTTTGGTCGCTGTCTTCAAAGACCTCTACGGAAATCTATGGGACTTGGTTGAGTTCACTGACGGCAGGCCTTGAAAGGGACTCCTCAAATATCTGCTGTTGGATGACCGCTCGTGGCGCTTCTGAGCCATTACCCCTTGCGGCCCGAAGCGACCACAGCGCGTCAATTTTGATTTCTTCGCTTCCCTGAAGCGTCAGTGTTTTCTAAGGTGTATCCGTCTTAGCCTGTTGCCATAAGTCGGTCAGCGATAGGCCCTTCCTACCCCAGTTGTCGGTGTCCACCTCATCGATCACGACAAAGACATACTCAGGATCGCGGCCAAGCTCCTCGACAAGAACCTCGGTCATCCTTCGAATGACAGCACGCTTCTGATCGACGCTGGCAATTCCTTTTGCAATTTCAACTTTGACGTATGGCAATGGCTGACCTCCATGCTGGATGACCTAGTCTATTGTCCTATGAGCCCCTCTTGCAATGACCGCAGTTGGCGGCCCTAAGCGGAAATCGAAATTTCTATTGATCTCCCTTACTCTTTGAAAAGAGCATAGTGATACCTTCGCAATAATGCACTTTCCGAAATAAGCTTGTCTTCGGTTCGCGCGAGGGGAGATGTACCGGTTTTTTGCTATAGGAACGAGGTGGCTGGTGACGATAGGGCTGGCAGCCGGCTCTCGCAGATGGTTGGCCAGCGAGCGACCCCAACTGTAGCTTTCTTGAAAGTGGCGGGGACATTCTAACCGGGACACTTCCAAGAAAAGGAAAGGACAGTCTCCAACTCCGTATTCCGAAACTGTATCTTCCCGGCCCGTTTTACCCTCCGGATGGCATGATCGGCTACGAGGGCGCGGTACTCCTCTATGCTCACAAGGATACGTTGCAGCCATATCCCTTGAAAGAGATGCATGGAAAGATCGCGGCGGGAAAGCAGAACTGGATAAGCATCCTTATCAACTATCGAGCGGAATTGTCCGAGGTAAAACAAATACATCTTTCAGTATACGCACGGTCTGCAGACACCACCAAGCTTCGTCCCATCGAAGACAATTTTGGTTTGCAATCATATAAGATTGCGCCCCGTCGCGGCGAGAAGGATATCTTCTTTCATCAGGAGATGCACCGAACAACAGACGTGATATGCTGCGGTCGCCCCCCCAGTACTCGTCCGATGGAAAATATCCCCAGTGCCAGCATTATACTTAGGTACCGTCAGATATTGATGTCGATGTTGGTTACTCTCGCACCTCTCTTCCCGATTGGCGTGAAATTAGGGGAAGCGTCGAGAAATTTGTTAGCTGTGTTGTACAACATTAGGTCAGGGGCCACTCGTCCGACGTTTTGCCGATCCATCATTAGGGCCGCTCTCGATGACCGCAATTGGCGCTTTTGCGCCATGAGGGCTGTCGACCCATTGCGGACATGGCACGTGTCGCGCTTGCCATGCCAAATGTCCTAGGCGGATCCACGCTATGTTGCGAAGTTATCATTTATATCGTTTTGTGACTTTGACGGGTTGTGGCGTCGCGTGACGCTGCTATTGATGCTGCGCTAACCCCGAGGGAGATTCACAATGAAAACCATCATGTCCAAAGCCGCACTTCATCTGCAACAGGACATGATCGTTCATGCATTCCAAATCTTCCAACGGGGCCAAAAGCGCGCCAGACAGCTCTAGCCGCTCCTTTCCCAGCCTTCTTTCTTTCCGCCGCGCCGGCGACAATGCTGCGCAGAAAAAAGCACGCGTCCGGTTCCGACGCTTTCTTTGTTATTACAAGCCGCATCTGCCACTGTTTGCGGCGGTGATGGGTGCTGCCGTGCTTGTCGCAGCGGCCGCAGTTGTCTTACCGGCAACTACCAATGTCATCATCTCCCGTCTTCCCGATCTGATGCAGGCGCCCGATGCCTTTGAACAAGTCTTCGGACTGGCCATCATCATGCTGGCAGCCTTTGTGGTGCAGGCCATCGCCATCTATTTCGTAGACTATAAAGGCCATGTGATGGGTGCGCGCATCGAGGCGCAAGTGCGCCGCGACTTGTTCGAACATTGCCAGAAGCTTTCCTTCAGCTTCTATGACCGGCAACGCACGGGCCAACTGATGAGCCGGATCAGCAATGACTCGCTCTGGCTTGGCGAGCTTTTCCACCATGGGCCAGAAGACGCCGCCATTGGCATCTTGAAGTTCGCGGGCGCCATGGCCCTACTGGTGTGGATCGACCCGCTGATTGCATCGGTAATCACTGCAATGATTCCGCTTGCAATTGCTTATGCGCTCTACTTCAACAGGCGCATGAAACTGGCGCTAAGCACCAGCAAGGAGCGGATTGCCGGAGTGAATGAGCGAGTGGAAGATGCACTGGGCGGTATTCGCGTAGTGCAATCTTTCGCCAATGAAGCAGACGAACTGCACCGCTTTGATACTGAAAACCAGCGCTTTCTGCAAAGCCGGAGGGACGGCTATCGCAGCGAGGCCATGCTGTGGTCGGGCATGGAGGGCTTTTACCAGCTCGCTACTATTGCAGTGATCATGATCGGCTCGCTTCGGATTGTTACCGGCGATCTATCGGCAGGAAATCTGCTGGCGCTGCTCATGACGATCGGCGTTCTGATGGATCCCCTGCGGCGGCTCGATAATTTCATCCGGCTCTGGCAGGAGGGCTATACCGGCTTCACCCGCGCCATAGAGTTGCTGGCAGAAGTGCCCAACATTGCCGACCGGCCCGGCGCCCTGCCCCTTGGGCCGGTCAGGGGCAAAATCTGCTTTGAGGGGGTTCGCTTCCGCTATGAAGCAGAGGGGCGGATGGTGTTCAGCGATCTCTCGCTGACGATCCAGGCCGGTGAATTCGTCGCCCTCGTCGGGCCGTCGGGAGGGGGCAAGAGCACCTTATGTAGTCTCCTGCCGCGCTTCTACGATGTCGAGGCAGGTCGTGTCACACTCGATGATCGGGATGTCCGCGACATCGAACTGGCCTCACTGCGACGCGCAGTAGGTATCGTGCAGCAGGACGTCTATCTGTTCAGCGGCACGGTATGGGAAAACCTGCGTTACGGCCGGCCCGATGCGTCCAGGGACGAGGTTGTGGCGGCGGCCCGCGCGGCCAATGCGCATGACTTCATCATGGCGCTGCCACAGGGCTATGATACCGATATTGGTCAGCGGGGCGTGAAGCTCTCGGGCGGGCAGAAGCAGCGACTGACCATCGCCCGCGCCTTCTTGAAAAACCCTCCGGTTCTGATCTTCGACGAAGCCACCAGTGCCCTCGACAACGAGAGCGAGCGAGCGGTTCAGCAGGCTCTGTTGGGGCTGGCGAAGGGACGGACAATGCTGGTCATTGCCCATCGCCTGTCCACTGTGCGCCATGCGAACCGGATATTGGTGTTGACCGAAAATGGTATTGCCGAGGACGGCACCCATAACGACCTGATGGCGTCGGGCGGAGTCTACGCCGGACTGCATGCCGTGCAGGGCAGCATTTAGATGGATCACAAAAGCCCGGTATTACTGCCGGACTTTTGTTTTTCTACACAAGGCCCAAGCAGCGGCAGTCGCAATGGCCGCAATTGGCGGCGCTCTCCGGGCGCAGCTTTCGTCGCGACGCGGCCTGAAGCGCTCAAGACTTGATCCTAAAGACATTCAACCCCGATACATCGCTTTCAATTTGCTCAAAACCGCGGGCAAGGTAATAAGGCGAGTTTTCGGGGGTCGCGCACAGATAACATTGACCGTATCCGCGCCTTCTAGCCTCGTAGCGAGCGGCTTCTATCAATTTTGCTGCAATTCCGTTTCGCCTTACTTCCGGTTCCACCCAAAGAGCGGCGATCCATGGGGAATATTGTGGCCGATCATCGAGATCATTTTCGATTAGTAGGACCGAGCCGAGATACCTCTCGTGCTCATTTGCAACAAGAGCAAGAGGGATGTCGTCCCCCTCAATCATAGGATCCAGATGGGCGCGATATTCAGACAGAGAAACGCCGCTATCGGTCCACCAGGCATTCCAAGCACGGGAAGCAATTGTATCGGCCCACTCTGGGCGCGCCTGTAGATCGGAAATCTCCACGGAATACACTTTTAATTGCGCAATATAAAAACTAGAACATATTGATGCATATCCCGCCGTCAAGGACGTATGTGTGCATAGGCGGGAGAGCGCTTTGCGGTTCTACCGTTCGAGTGGCAGTGATGGAAAGCAATCACGCAGATCGTCGCCGTTGTGCCAAGCTTACGGAGACAAAGGACAAAGCGGCTTTAAAGATTGGGGCGTTTTCCATCACGAGATCATGATGTCGCCTCGACAAGCCAAATCTTTGCAGACGAATTCATGTCTCTATTGCCTCAATCCGCAAGTCGGGGATCTTCAGATGCACTCCCCAAATCGGAACCGACTTGCGAAAAGCGCCAAGCGGCTGAAATGAACGTATCGAGCTCTCATGACGGGCACGACCTGGATCTGGTGTTACTATTTTACCGCGGAATTTCCACCGTCGGCGAACTATGCAGAGCCGGCTACAAAGCTTGACATGGGACTGGCAAGGAATAGGGCGACTCTGGGGATCTCGTCCGGTTGGGCAATCCGTTTCATGGCGTGCAAGCTCGCGGCCCCCTCTTTCTGGGCTTCGTCGCCAGCCATTGCGGTATCTACACCAGGCAGGATTGCGTTTGCCCTGATGCCTTGGCTAGCATCATCTGCGGTAATTCCCTTTACGAGACCCATTGGTCTCGCCTTGGCCGCCGCATAGACCCCCATCCTTGGAAGCCCGACGCTCGTACCTACAAGACTTGATGGGAAGATGATCCCGCCGCTCCCTCGTTCGAGCATGGCGGGGATTTGGCAACGGCTTGCGAGGAAGGCTGATGTGAGGTTCGCCGCAAGCGTCTTCTGCCATTCCGATACTGCAACATCCGCGAGCGGCTTTAGAGGGCCGACCGTTGCCGCATTGTTGAAGGCAACATCCAGACCGCCGAATGACTTCACGGCATCAGATACAAGTTCGTCGTGTGTTTCCGGCCGCCTGACGTCGCCGAATACGATACGCACTCTTCCCCCAAGCCCCGAATGGCGTCGGCCACATCTTCCAACGCCGGCCTGCCTCTGCCTTCGGCGCCGAATAGCATCGCCGCTGCGCGGCCGATCCTCGACGACGCGCCAGTGATAATAGCCACCTTGCCTTGCAACATGCCCATGCTTGATCTCCTTGAGCGGGAGCCAAGGCATACGGAATTGCTTGGATGGCGCGACCACCCGATTCTTGCAGCTCAATCCACTTTGCCTGTTCAACCGAACACTGAGATGGTGCCGAATGAACAGTTTCAACTGTGTAAAATGGCACTTCTCTAGTCGGGCATTTGGCGGGCGCAATTCCGGCCTGACGATTCGCGGAGATTGGTGGCATTTGCGTCTGAGTTCGTTTATATGCTCCGCATGGCAACCGAACGGTGCGGCTTAAGTAGGGCGTAACGGGGACCGACCTAATGGGACGAATTTCGATGCCAGAGGAAGGGAAGTCTTAGGGCTCTCTGGAGGCAACACCTTTGGCTTCCCTTCCGTTATCCACGCGGGAATTCGGCCTCTGTCAAGGAAACTACGGTGCTGGATGACATTTAGTCCAAGAGGCAGTTCACGACGCGAAACCGCTGGATCCGCCAGAACTGACCGGATCCTGGGAGATTGCGGATTTCAGTTCGGGTAACTGATCAACCTTCGGCTATTGGAGCTTGGGCGAGCCGGTCAGTTCGGCGGCGGGGTCGGTGAGTGGTGCTGTGCGACAATCGTCCGGGGTGGTCTCACCTGCAAGCGGACCGAAAAGTTCCTCCTCGGCAACCGGAAGAAACCGACCAAGTCGGTGGCGAGGAGCTTAGTGAATTGTCGTCAAAATCCGTTCGCGCAGGCTTCCAGATCTTGATCGTCGATGCTGATGGATCTATGAGGACGTCAGTGATCCAAGGAGCTTAAATTGCAGGTTCTGGTACGTGACAACAACGTTGAGCAAGCTCTGCGTGTTTTAAAGAAGAAGTTACAGCGCGAGGGCGTTTTCCGGGACATGCGTCTCAGGGAGCACTACGAAAAGCCCTGCGAAAAACGTGCTCGCGAGAAAGCCGAAGGCATCAGGCGGGTTCGCAAACTCGCCCGCAAAAAGCTTGAGCGGGAAAGCGGTGTTTCGGCTCCCAAAAAAGCAAGAGCTCCAAGCCGCCAATGACCCCGGAAATCATTTAACCGCGGTCTCGGGCCATATGCATATAAAGACGCAGGCGCTCTTGTGAAGCGGCAGGGCTTTCAGGCGTGAGCTTGATGGTGCCGTCTTGCTCTTCGATTTCCTTCGCTTGTGCCTGTGTCTTCAATTGGCGAAGCGACATCTCCCGCTGCCCAAAGGGCGTCGTTGGCCGCAACGAAGGTTCTGCGCCTGAGCGTCAGGATTGGCTCATGGCGCATCGCCCGCCGCCTGGACGGCGTATGCAGCAAAACTGCTACCGAAGTTGGTCTGCCGTCGGTCCGAGCGTATCTGCGACATACGCGCCACGCGATCCCATCGGCAAAGGCGACCCAGTCGTGGTGTCCTTGGCTGTTTGATGTTCGAGTTCCGCATTGAGCTCTCCGCCCACGATCAGGATGACGATCGAGAGCCATATCCACATCAGGAAGCCGATGAGTGCCCCGAGGGTGCCGTAAGTCGCGCTGTAGTTGGCAAAGTGGTTCAGGTAGAACGAGAAGCCGAGCGACATTGCAAACCATGAGGTCGTCACGAGAACGGCGCCCCACGTCATCCATCGAAACCTGGCCGGCTCTCGGCTTGGGCCGAAGCGGTAGACGGCCGTGACGGCTGCAGCAACCATCAGAAGCAGCACCGGCCACCGAAGGAGAAGAGCCATGTGTTCCTTGAATTGATCAAGCCATAGGTAGGAAAGGACCAGCGGCATGACAGCAACCATCCCCAACATCGCGGCAGCTGACACCATTGCGCAGATCGTGAAGCAAAGCGCGACGAGATTCAGCCTTATCAGCCCCCTCTTTTCCTTCTCCTCGTAAGCTACGTTCATCGCGTCGAAGATCGCCAATGTACCGCTGTGGGTACTCCACAGCGCCACGCCCAGTCCCACAAAGAAGGTTATTCCGAGCGTTGAAGTACGGCTTTCTGCCAGACTTTTGATTTGATCGGCGATGAGATCGAAAGCACCGGGGGGAAGCAATCCTGACAGTTCGCGGAGGTGATCCGCCATGGTGCCTGGATCCGCAACCAGACCATAGACGGCGACTAGTGCCGCGATCGAAGGGAACAGCCCCAGCAACAGATAGAAGGTGACGCCCGCAGCGATGAGTGTGACGCGATCATCGGCGACTTCATGGACCACACGCCAAAAGACATCTCGGAGGCCTTTGACGGGTATACTCTCGGGAACACTAGCGCTCCTACCCCGAGCATCGTCCAAGACGTCGCTGGGCAATCGATCGACCCCGACTGGGTCCCTCGTCCTCATCAACGAGAACGCGCCGGCGGTGACGATGAGGGTGACCGCTACCGTTGATAAGATCTTTTGCAGGAGCCCTGCCTTCATACCCCACACTCCGCTCTGCCGCAGAGTTAACGCGCGTCTCCGTCAAAGGATGCAGTTCTTTTTGTCAGCCCTGAACTCTTTGAACTCCGATGACCGGCTGACACTTGTGCGTGCTGAATAAATTCGCGGACTTTCTTCCCCAAGACGACAGCAAACCTGTTCCTGCTTCGTCACAGCCGGAATGCCGGTACCGTGAGTTTGGTGGCACTGCGGGTGTTGGCCGTTTGTACGAAAGACACGGATAAGGCGCGGACAAAAGCGCGAAGATCAATCTGCGAAAACAGCGCGTGGACTGCCACGCATTTGATGTAACAGCCGCGCCGGCGGCCATTTCGCTGGCATCCAGTTCTTCTACGACAGCATCGAAACCCCGAAGTGACCATCTCGCTTGCCAAGTCCGGCTGGCTCCAGCATGGCGGTTGAGATGGAGTACCTCGAATCCGCCTTGACCGGTCGAGCAATCTCAGAAAACCCGGCAAAGAACCTAGCGCGTCACAACCATCGATGGGGCAATTTCAGCCTTACCGCTTCGGCGGCCTCAACCCTTCTGAGATCTGTCGATTACACGTTGTATGACCGCTGCGGTCGACCCCTCCTTGATCGATCGACTGAAGCCCTGGCAGAATATGATCCCCGTCGATGGCCCCGAGCGTGGCCGTTTACCCTCAAATCTGCGACTTGGCACGCCGCGTGCGCTCTTCAATAATATCCCTCTCAGTCACCATGCGCCGCCCATTGGTCTTCCCGTGGTCGGCGCATAAGAAGTAGCGAGACAGGAAACTGGCACTGGGCAAGACGGATCGAGAGAAAGAAAAAATCCTAGTGGCAGATACCGGCGGCAATCTGTGGCGCCTACTGCACGATACTCTTGAAGCCGGGAGTTTTCAGGTGACTGAGGTTGCGCATAGCGCGAAGTTAATCAGGGTGCTTCGAAGCCAGTCGTTCGATCTGGTTATCCTGGATGCCATTGGCCTTCCTGACCACGCCATTCGACATTGCCGCCAGATCCGTTTGGACACCCCAACTCCGGTTATCGTTGTCGTTCCTTCCTTTCGCGAGGATCTCATGGTCGCCGTGCTTGATGCCGGTGCCGACGATTGCGTGACCGACCCATTTTCCATCCAGGAACTGCTTGCCCGAATTCGTAGTGTTATGCGACGCACATCTTCTTCTCGCATTCCTCACGGACAGTCGGGCGTCATCCGGTTCAATGGCTGGTCGCTTGATCCCGCGGGCCGGCTCCTGGTCGGGACCGATGGGAGGAGAGCTGACCTGACGGCAGCGGAATTCGATCTGCTGCTTATTCTTTGCCGAAATCCTGGTCGTATTTTAAGCCGTGAGGAACTGCTCTTCTCGACACATGCCGGCCAGGCGGGACCTATCGAGCGCAGCGTCGACGTTCATATCAGCAGGCTTCGGCGAAAGATCGAGCTTGATCCGAGCAACCCGATGATCGTGAAGACCGTGAGGCTAGCCGGCTATCTGTTCACAGGACGCCTCGAAGCAGAACCGTTGCGCGAGCTGGATTGGAACGTCGTGTAATCTACGATGGTCGCATTTGGTCAGAGGTGGCAAGCGCATGTTACGTTTTGTTGCGCACGCCGACATAAGGTTGCACTTGCAGAACAAGGCATCTAGAACGGGCAAGGGCCAAACGCGAGGCTCAAAAATCGTATTCATATAATCGATCCCACTTGCCGTCGGCCTCAAGCGAGGGCGGAGGTTGCTTATTCAATTGCAGGCTCGTTATCAGAAAACGTCATTTGAACTCTGTATGCGGCGGGTCTGCCAACTTTTCATGGAGGAGGTGATCACATGCAAGCCATTTCCATTTTTGACAGGTTAATCGATACAGCGGTGGCTGCCTCCAGCGATCAGTCCCTCAGGGAAGCCTTGGGCGACGTGGCGCAGGCGCACGGTTTCGAGTGCTTTGCCTACCTCAACCTTCATACAGCAAAGAGCTTTGCGGTCTCGACCTATCCACGCGAATGGCAAGCGAAATACTTCGAGCAATCCTACCAGATAATCGACCCCGTGGTGACGGCTGCGAAAAGGACGATGCGTGCGTTCAGGTGGTCATCTGATTTTGAACGTCGGCGGGGCGATGATGACTTGCGGCGCTTCTACAATTCCGCAGCAGAATTTGGAATTCGCTCCGGACTGTCTATCCCCATCCGGGGCGGATTTGGTCAGATCGTCATCCTGACTTTGGCCACGCACAAAATTGTGGACTGCGCAGCAACCGACGAGATCGATGCGGTTGGCGCTGCTGCCGCCGCTGCCCTTATTCACGCTCGCCTGCAAGGGACGACCGCACCCACCACAAAGCGCGATTTTTTTCTGTCGGATCGGGAGGCAGTCTGTCTTCGATGGGCAGCAGAAGGGATGCCCATGCACTTCATCGCGACCGTTACGGGGCTCACATATTACACCGTCCGATGGGACCTCGACAAAATCAGACAGAAGCTGGGCGTGCGCACAATGAAGCAGGCGGTCAATGTTGCAACACGGTTCCAGCTGATCTGACGGCTGCGTCGTCAGCCACCAGCTCAGTGGCGGTACACGCCAGGAAAGGCAATGTCTTGGTCGACCAGGACATTGAATTGATAGCCAGGTCGGATCTGAAGGGTTGGTTGCACGTCGAGCGCTTTGCTCACATTGCGCTCTACGACCCGCCCGTAAACCTCCGCAAAGTTCCGGCGCGCAGCGTCCGACGCGTTGTCTTGACCGGCAAGCGTCGAACCCTGCGGCAAAGACATGTCCATTCCGGTCCCGATCACGGCCAGCAGTGCCGCAGAGCCGAAGGTTTGCAGATAGTGGCGATTGATCTTGTCCCCGAACCCCCCGTATCCCTCGGCATCGGTGCCGGCCATCCCGCCGATCTGCAGCGTAGAGCCGTTGGGGAAGATAAGGTCTGTCCAAATGACCAGGACACGCGATTGCCCGAAGGAAACGCCTGAGTCATATCTGCCGAAGAGTTTCGCCCCTTGCGGAATGAGAAGACGACGTCCAGACGCGCTGTCGAACACGTTCTGGTTCACTTGGGCGATGATCCTTCCTGGCAGATCGGAGTTAATACCCGAGATGAGCGTGGCTGGTATAACCGAACCGCGTTTGAGCTCAAACGCAGACAAAGGCGCGATGATCCGGTTCGGTAGATAGCCGAGTTCCTTTATGTCCTGATTGAAAAACTCCTGTTTTGACGTCTGTCCGTTGGCATTGGTGGTGGCGAGGCTCGCCTGCATTGCCGCTGCGTAGAGTTCTCTGGTTTCCGGAGATCGCTCCCCTCGCTCTGGATCGTCAGCCTCGTGAACGGGAGCCTCTACGGTTTTCATGGCCACCGCGAGCGGCGATTCGAAGGCCGCGCTTCTCGCCTGCAAGCGTGCCATGTCCTGTCTGTTGCGCTCCCGAAGATACTGTTCCTTCTGCTCCCTTTCGATCCTCGCGAGCCATTCTCCTTCTGGTTCAACGCCCACCCCTCGACGCACCAGCACCGGCTCTTTGGCGTTATCGGGCTTGCGAGGATTGTCGACGGGCCTTTCTTCCGCAATCGGGGTTGGGGTGAATGCGTGCGGTTGCGCAGGCTCGGGAATAATGCCGTCGGCAATGCCGCGCTTGATCTGGTCGGCGTAGTTTGATGCAGATGAACCGGACGCTGACCCTATGTCCTCCTCTCCCCGGAAATAGAAACCGCGTGAAGAAAGGCCGTAGAGGATGACGGCTAAAAACAAAGCTCCCAGCACCAGTACAACGGCGACCGGAAGGCGGTTCACGCGTCTCATACTGTTGCGGCCGAGGTCGGGGGTACCCAATTGGAGAGACTGAACCATCAAGGCACACTCCTAACCTGACCGCGCCACGGACAACGCACTGATGGGCAGAGCGCTCGCTGCTGTCGCTGCATAAGCTCGGCCAATCGCCACCGACTGCGTTGACAGTCGGGCAAGGATTTGCCCTTCATAGGCCTCGAGTGCATAGGACAGCGTTACCGTCTTGCGCTCCTCTGCTCCAGCGTTGGCGTCGGCGGCGATCTTGTACCCCCACCCCTTGAGGGCAGCCTCAAGTGCGATGCCAAACGTCGAATTGGAATCCTGCAGTCTGATCGTTGCGCCCGCTGGCGCGACAAGTTCTGTCAGTCGACTAACCATATCGCCTGCAATCGCGTCGGCTGCCGCTGCTGATAGCGTAGTATCCTCGGAAACGTCAGTTAGGCCGGTGACGTCTGTTTGGCATCCACTGATGACCAAGGACGTGATGACGGCCATCATTGATCGCCACATGTCAGCCTCCCCTTGCAATGGTGATCGTCTGCCGGTGCCATCCGACGCCGGAAACCAGAACGGCCCGATCGATGTTGTAATCCACCACCATCACGGTGCCCTTCATGCGATAGTTGACAATCCGGTTTTGTCCACCTGAGACGATGAAGAGCACCGGCGCATCCTGGCCTGAAATCGATTTTGGAAACTGGATGTACGTCTTTTCTCCGTCGCCGTAGACGCGTGTCGGTCGCCAGCCTGCTCGACCGCTGATGGCGTATGAAAAATTCAGTCGCTCTGCGGGCATGCCGCCACCAGCCCCCGCGCCTATCCTCGCGTTGACGTCTGCGAAGCTCGTTGCGATGTCCTCGGGATATGCAAACCCGACACGCGCCATGTATTGGGTGGGATGCGATTTCAGCTGAATATGATAGGTCCGCCGCGATGTGGTGACGACCATTGATGTCAGCAGGCCAGGTTCGGATGGCTTGACGATCACGTGGATAGCCTGCCCGTTTGCCGCACCTGATGTTGCAGGCTCAACCTTCCATCGAACCGTATCGCCCACCAGTACGTCGCGAACGACCTCGCCGCCCTGGAGTTCTATATCGCAGACCTGCAGCGGCGCGCAAATGACCGACGGCTGGATCTCCCCGTAGAGAAAGATAGCTTTCCCGTCGGACCCTTTCGTCACGAGACCGGAGCTTTCACGCCACTTGGCGGAAATTCCGGCTCCCTTCGTTTCATTGGCCGTCATGACTTGCGAGTGCGCCGCCGCGGCAAAGCTGGCGGCTCCGAACGCGACCACGGCGATTTTAGCGTTCAACTTTCTTGCCTTCATGTCCACCCCCCTAGAGCTGTGCTGTCCAGTCGATATCGGCCAGATAGAGGCCAATGGGATTTAGCCTGATCACCTCCTCATCCTGCGGAGCCGTCAGCGTCACTGTGGCGACGGCTCGGAAGCGGCGAGTGCCGATCTCCTTGCCCTTTCTGTCCCGCTCGAATTCCGTCCAGTCGATTTGATAGGACCGGTTCGAAAGGGCGACAACATTGTTGACCTCAATCGAAACCGTGGCGGTTCTTGCCCGTTCGAACGGAGAGCTTGCGCGGAACCAGGCGTTGACTTTCTCGGTCGAAGGATCCGAAGCTCTCAGCAATGCGTAGGTCCGGTCGATATATTGCTTCTGGACGACGGCGTCGGGCGTGACTGACCGGAAGCTTGAGATGAAGCCGCCAAGGGTTGCTCGGACCACGCGAGGATCTGCATACTCGATCGCTTGTGGGACGCCGCCACTCACCGCCGCTCCAAGCTTGTCGACCTCCACGATATAGGGGACCAGTCTGACCTGCGTGCTGAGATAGAGGGCGTATGAAAATGAAATGAGCGACATCAGGATGCTGAGCATGCCGACCAACCGCCATGCGGCGGCAGCCTTCACGTAGGAACCGTAGCGCTCGTTCCACTCCTGGCGTGCTGCAAGATACGGGTTGTCAGGTATGCCTTTAGCTGCCATCGATCCCTCCCGGGGTTGTCATCAGTTGTCGTCCGTCGTCATCGCGCGGTGCGACGTGTTGCTTCTGCTTACCTTAAGTGCTCCCTGCTCGA
Source organism: Rhizobium sp. P1_C7 (assembly GCF_056406295.1). NCBI lineage: Bacteria > Pseudomonadati > Pseudomonadota > Alphaproteobacteria > Hyphomicrobiales > Rhizobiaceae > Rhizobium > Rhizobium sp. P1_C7. The sequence goes on along the minus strand of NZ_JBFUAL010000011.1, from coordinate 25,689 downwards.
GTTTGGCGTTGGCGAGACCAATGATCGAGCCCGCATGAGCGCCTGGCGTACCGATTGCCTTTTCCTTGGCTGCCGAACCGAGGGCACGTGCCGTCAAACCTGCGGCAGCCTTAATGCCATGGGCGACAGCTCCGACGGGAGATGAAACCTCAGCACCTTGTGTGCGAGCCGCCACGGCACCGGTTGTGGCGCCGCGCGCCGCCAGAAAAGAGGCTCCCATGGCAAATGAGGTGGCTTGGCCGCCGTGCCTGATCGCCTCCATACCGCCAGTCGTCGAGGCGCCCTGTACGACGCCTTGGAGGATGCTCGGTACATACATTGCTACAATGAAAACGACGACGGAAATGCCTGCGATTGCAAGGGTCGTAATGAACTGATCGGTCTCGACGGTTGGCGCCTGAGCAAGCGCGACCAACACCTCCGACCCGATGCGTGCGATCATCACGAGCGCCATGAGTTTCATGCCGACGCTAAATGCGTAGATGAGATAGCGGATCGAAAAATCCTTGGTAAAGGATGAGCCGCCCAGGCCGAGCATGATCATGCCGGCCAGCAGGCCGACGTACATTTCGACCATCACGGCGACGAAGACGGCAGCAACCAGGGAAAAGCTGACGACAACCACCACCATCGCAAAGACGGCGGCGATCGCGAGTGCATTGTCTTCGAACAGGCCGAACTGGGCCTGCTTCGACAGCGCCGCCGCGACACGGATGCCTGCGTCGAACACGGCCGCTGGTGAGGCCGATCCGCCGGATGCGCCAATCTGGAAGAGGCTATCGACAACGGCTTTCGCAAATGTGGGACCCTGTTCAAGTGCGAATGCAAAAAAGCCGATGAACAGGATGCGTCGTGCCAGCTCCGCGAACCACCCGTCGAGCGCGGGCGCTTGCAACGTCAGCCAGACAGCAGCAATCCCGATTTCGATTGTCGCGAGGATCCAGAACAAGGATCGTGCCGCCTGCATGACGGTTGTCTCCCAGCCATGCGCCGACGTGACCACCTGGTTCTGGAGCTCCGTGAGAACCTGACCTTCCTGAGAGAGCGCGGGCGCACTGACGAAACACAGGGCGCTTACAATGAGAGCGGTGCGCTCGATTGCCGTGCCGGTCACCACCGTGGCTCCATTTTTTGGCCGTCAGCGATCGGCTTCACCGGCGCGTTGAAGAATTTCTCCCGGCGGGCCTGAGCGAGATCCTTGTCGGTCTGTTCACTCTGGTACCAGGTTCCGATCATCGTTATTTGCTGGGAGACGAGCCCACGGAGTTTTTGCATCTGGGCGACCTGCTGAGCTGCAATCTGGTGTCCGACCTGGAGTGCCTTCAACTGTCCGTCTGCGGTCCCAGACATGGATCGGACGGACGCCATGGCGGCTTCCTCGGTCGCAAACTGATCCGAGGTAAGGCTGGCCGCCCGCAGTGTCGCTGCGATGGTATCCCGATTGGTGTCTGACCAGCCCTGATAGGTTGTCGAAAAGCTCTCGCCGGCAGCCAGGCTTGTCTTGAGTTCGCCATAGGCTTTGAAGCGTTGCCTCAGTATATCGTCGGCGTTGCCCATCGAAAATGCGATGCCCTGCCCCTGCCTGACGACCGCTTGAAGCTGTCTGAGATCGTTTTCCACCTGCCCCCAGGTCTGCTGAGGCAACCGAGCGGTATTCTGCAGCATGTTTTGATAGATGCTCAGCTGATTGCGGATCTGCTCGGCCAGTTGAGTGATCTGCCTCATCTGGTTTTCAACTTGTATCCCTGAGCTCTCAAGGAGGCCGACGAGTTCGCTGTTGTTGGCAAGCTGCGTCCATTCGGTTGCAGAGCCCGTCACACCGCCGGCATGCGCGGGCGCCTGAACCAGCGATGCGGCCAGGACCGTGGTGACAAGCCTAGGGACGCGAGAGCAGTGATTTTGCATTGGATATCCCCCTTGTCTGCAACCAGTGGACCGGCCACTCCCGCGAATGGCTGTGGTGAAGTGATTTGATGTGTTTAAGATCGTCCTTGCTTGAGGCGCCGACGAACGAAAGTGTCAGCGGGCCAAGTGCCATGTCAAACAGGCGACGGCCTTGGGGCGAGGTGACGTAGTACTCGCGTTTTGGGATCGCGTTCGCGATGAGCTCGATCTGGCGAATGCTCAGTCCCATATTCTCATAGAATTGGCGGGTGCCGGGCTCAAGCGCGACCCCGTTCGGTAGCCAGATCTTTGTCGGACAGCTCTCTTTGAGGACATCGATGATGCCGGACCGTTCGGCGTCAGAAAGCGACTGGGTGGCGAGCACAACGGCGCAATTCGCCTTTCGAAGCACCTTCAGCCACTCCCTGATTTTCTCGCGAAACGCCGGATGGCCAAGCATCAGCCAGGCCTCGTCAAGGATGATGAGGCTCGGCGCACCGGTCAGTCGTTTTTCGATGCGGCGAAACAGGTAGGTCAAGACGGGAACAAGGTTGCGTTCTCCCATATTCATCAGCTCTTCGATTTCGAACGTCTGAAACAGACCGAGCGACAGCGCGTCGCTCTCGGCGTCGAGCAATTGCCCCATCGGTCCGTCAACGCTGTAGTGATGCAGCGCCTCCTTGATATCTCGGAGTTGGACGCCGCTGATGAAATCAGAAATCGATTGTCCCGGTGCCTCCGCCATCAATCCGATCTGGCGCGCGATTGCATTCCGGTGATCGGGGGTGATGACCACGCCCTGTAGAGCAACAAGCGTCTCTATCCACTCCGAGGCCCAGGCTCGGTCACTGGCCGTCGACAGACCCGAGAGCGGACAGAATGAGAGCCCCCTCCCGTCACTGTCCTCGCCTCCGATCCGGTAGTGGTCACCATCGGCAGCCAGCGTCAACGGCAGCAGGGACTGGCCCTTGTCAAAGGCAAAAATCTGCGCGCCTTCGTATCTGCGAAACTGCGCAGCGATGAGCGCCAGAAGCGTCGACTTGCCCGAGCCCGTCGGGCCGAACACAAGCGTATGGCCGATGTCGTCGACGTGAAGGTTCAACCGGAAAGGCGTCGAGCCGGACGCGACCTGCATGAGGGGCGGTGACCCCAGAGGATAGAACGGACAGGGCGCATTCGAGCGTCCCGTCCAGACCGTATCAAGCGGCAGAAGATCGGCCAGGTTACGCGTGTTGATCAATGGCTCACGGATGTTGCAATACCAGTTGCCGGGCAGGCTGCCGAGATAGGCCTCCGTCGCATTGAGTGTTTCGATCCGCGCACCAAAACCCTCTGCCTGGATCAGGCGGCGAATAGACTCTGCGTTTTCCTTGAGCCGTTCGCAGTCGTCATCAAAAAGGACGACGACGGACGTGTAGTAACCGTACGAAACGAGTTGCGAGGCAGCCTCGGCGATCGCATCCTCGGTCTCGGCGACCATTGCAAGGGCGTCCTGATCGACGGATCGGCTATGTGTCTGAAAGAGCTGGTCGAAAAACGGACGCACTTTCTGTTGCCATTTCTTGCGGGTACGCTCGAGGCGGGCCCGCGCGTCCTCTGCGTCAAGGAAGACAAATCGCGACGACCAGCGATAGCTGAGCGGCATGAGATCCAGGCCGTTGAGAATCCCGGGCCAGCTTTCCATGGGAAGCCCGTCGATTGCGACGACGGCTAACAACCGGTTCTCCACCAGTGGCGTCATGCCGTGCTGGAATTCTGCCGTTGCCAGCCAGTCGAGATACATGGGAATGTCGGGGAGGCGAACCGGATGGCTCTCGCCAACGATGCAAAACCGAATGAACTGCAGGAGCTCGTCGTAAGTGGCGGAGCGCACTCCGTCTCGCTCGCCAATCTGCACCGTCGTCATCCGCTGAATGGAGACTATGCTTGCAAGGTATTGCTCGGTTTCACGTATGGCATTCCCAAAGAGAAGCAGCGCCGCGTCGGCAAAGCTCTGCGTCCGACTTTCCCTGTCCGAATACATATACCGGCCGAGCCGTGATCGGCGTTGGTCGGTGGGCCGATACGTCAGGATCATCGCATGGCGACTCTCGAAATGTCCGCGCTCGCTTTCGAAATGCGCCCGCCTTTCCTGATCGATTGCCGCAGTAACGGGATCGGGGAAATGCGACTGGCCGACGGCATAGTCCGCTGTCGGTACACGCACGGCCTCGACCTGGATCATCCAACCAGATCCGAGCCGAGCCAGTATTGCGTTGAGCTGGCGAGCGACCTCGTTTCGCTCAAGGTGGGTTGCGCTCTCCGAGTCCGGGCCGGCGAAATACCAACCGGCCATCAGCGAGCCGTCCTTGAGGAGCATGATACCGTTGTCGACCAGCCCGGCATATGGCACCAGATCCGCAAACGACGGGCCCGTGTGTCTGAAGGAGTGCAGCCTTACCATCAGTCTCCTCCTTCAATGATAACGCCATGGCGTCGAGGTTGCCCTGTATGCGGCCCGGTATCCGATGTGTCGGATGTAGACCCGGCGCATTAGCGGATCTGCCTTTGCCAACATCCGCAGGACCGCCAAAACAGCGACCCAGACCGCAAGGCCGAACAGCACCGAGTAGACGGTCAGAACCACGAAGATAAGAACGACGGCAGCCAGGCCGGCTACCAGAACAAGCTCGCGGTCGGCGCCCATCAGCAGATTCGGGCGCGACAGCGCGCGATGGATACGGGTCCGGTGCAGGGGTATCGAGGTATCAGGCAAGGAGCAGACCCTCCGTCGCAGGGTTCACCCCGGTCGCCGGTGCGAACTTGTCGAGGCCAATGGAAGCGCCTGTCGCGCCAAAGAGGCCCACGATTTGTGTGGCTCCGAGGAGGATGCCCGTGACCAGCACAAGATACATGAGCCGGCGTGCGAAATCGTTGAGCTCTCCGCCAAAGATCAGCATGCCGCCTGCCACCGCCACGGCGGCAAGTGCGATGAAACCGGCGACGGGTCCTGTAATGGATTGCTGAATCTGTTCGAGTGGCCCCTCCCAGGGAAGCCCCGCACCTGAACTCGCAGCAGCTGGACTGGCAAGGACGATTGCCGACCCAGCCACGAGGGCAAGGGCGAGTAACGAACGATCACGCTGCATGTCGGGCCTCCTTTGGGATTTCAGTTTGATACTCGCCATCCCTGAAGCCGTGCAGTCGCAGGATTTCCCGCAGGCGTCGGCCGTTCGGAGTGCGTTCGACTGAGACAATGAGATCGACGGCCTCGCCGATCGTTGCCTGCATCGGTTGCGGGCTGACCTCCGCTGTGAGCTGTTCCAGTCGGCGCAAAGCCGATTGCGCGGTATTGGAATGGATCGTTGTCAGCCCGCCAGGGTGGCCCGTATTCCAGGCCTTCAGCAGCGTCAAAGCCGCGCCGTCGCGGACTTCGCCGACGATGATCCTGTCCGGCCTCATCCTCATTGTGCTCTTCAAGAGCTTCGTCATGTCGACGCGGTCGCTTGTCCGCAGGGCGACGACGTTTCGTGTCGCGCACTGGATTTCAACCGTGTCCTCCAGGATGACCAGCCGGTCGCCCGGTGCAATATCTGCGATCTCGGCGACGACGGCGTTCGTCAGGGTCGTCTTGCCGGATCCCGTCCCTCCGCTGATGACGATGTTGAGCTTCGCCCTTATGGCGTCGCGAATGAGATGCGCCTGGTCCGGGGTCATAGCGTTGTCGGAAACGTAGTCGTCGAGCCGGAACAATTGCGATGCGCGCCGGCGGATCGTGAAGCACGGCGCCGCGACAACCGGAGGAAGCAAGCCCTCAAATCGGTGGCCGCCCAATGGGAGTTCACCCGACACGATTGGCCTGCTGGCATCGACCTCGGTGTTGAGGATGTGCGCGACGCAGCCGATAACCACTTCGGCCGCGCTGTTCTTCATCTTTCCAGCCTGGTTTATCCCTTGTCCAAGACGCTCGATGAAAAGCTGGCCGTCCGGGTTCAACATGATTTCCACAACGTCAGGCTCGTCGAGGACACGGCAAAGTCCCTCACCGAGCGCTTCCTGAAGCTTCCGCATGAGACGCAGCAGCGTTGGGGACTGTGGGAGCGGCGCGGGCGGCTCACGCTGCATAGTGCCGCTCACCACGAAAAGAGGATCGGTAGGCCTTCGGCCGAAGCGCACTGAAGTGAACCTCGTTGACGGGCAGAATGCCCGCCACACTCATCGTCTCGTTGATCATGACGGGTTCGCCGAGACGCTGAATCGGCCATCCGGCCCGCCTCAGAATGCGTTCAAAGCGGACGTCCGTCGCAGTCGCGATTTCCGTGTGTCCCTTCAGAAGGCACCATTCGAGGATGCCGGCGAACATGGCAAGGGTTACCATGTGGATGCCCCCCTCCCTCGCCTCTTGCCGGAACGCGGTGTCGACGCAGAAACGTGAACTTTCTGTCATCGAGTCATGGGAAGGGAGTGACCGCATCGAGAGCAGCTGCGGAAAGACACGCTCGAGCATCGTCGGGCCGGTCGTTGGCAGCAATCGCGTGCATCCAATCACGTCGTCTGACTGGGAAAGTGCCAGGATATAGGTAGGTTCAAGCCTGTCGAATTCATCGAGCTCGCGACCGTTTGTCCTGGTGACATTCCACGCCAGCCGGTCGCCGAAAATTCGAGAACGCAGGCAAAACATCTGGTCGAGATACCTCGCGTCCGTCGACGATCTCACACTTTGAACGGCCGTCAGCCTCATGATTCCAGCTCCGCATTGGATTGTTTACGCGAAAGCAGATTTGAAAGAAGATGAGGTTTGGTGCTACTCGCAAATCTGCGAGTGGCATGTCGTGATTGCCTGGCGTCGGTGTAGCGAACCCCGCTCCGGCCCCTCTGGTTCATGGAAACGACTGCGCAAATCAGCAAGTCCAACGGCTTTCGGCGTTTCACTCATAACATTGTGAAATTATTGAGAATATCGCTAGTGAACGGCAATGCCGGGCGTGCTGGCCCGGCTATGGAGTTGCGACCCAATGACCCTTTGCAAGAAGCGGTGGTTTGCGCAAACCTCACGGCGAAACCGCCAAGGAATCGAGTTTTCTCCGCGACGAACCCTTGACGCGTGAGCAAACCGCTTCGCTCTTGGCAATTGGAAACGCCGTCAACGAGACCATCGGTGATCGCCGAATGCCAAGAGGACGCTTTGTCGCTTCACATCAGGTGGATCTGCAACGCTGATGGGTGTGCCTTGCCCACGCCTGGTCAGGCATTCTCCAACAGGGCCATGGCGCTATCCGAATCTGTAAAAATGATCGTGGCCAGCTGAGCTTTGACGACGGCCCCCAGGATCGCGTGCTTGTGGGCGCCTCCCGAGGCGATGATGCGGCATGGAATTTGGCGGTAGCTATCGAGGTCAGGAGAAATGACCTGGCTATTGAGAGGGTGGTCCACGAGTGTGCCGTTGGCGTCAACGTAGCGACCCAGAAGATCGCCGACAGCGCAGGCGTCGATCAATTGATTGACATCCGTTCCAGCCGGCAAGCCATACCTGACCTGCAGTGAGTGCGGCGAAACATCCCCCACGCTCAGATAGGAAACATCGACGTCGCAGGTCGCGCGAAAGATATCCTGGAACACAGGCTGTGAGATTATGGCTTCACGCGAGCGCGGACTCCCTGCATAGATTGGCGCCGCGAAATAATGGCATTGCGCATTCAATACCTGCGCAAAGCTATGCACGATTTCAAACGTATTGATTTCGGAGCCGCGGGTCAGCCCTCCCATCATCGAGCGCACCTCGATGTGCGGTTCGTTTCGAGACGTCATCTGGCGCACTGTCTCCCGCAACGTCGCTCCCCAGCCGACGCCGATCGAGTTCGGCTTGCGGACTTCGATCAAGCGGTCCAGATAGGCGGCTGCCCCCCTGCCCAGAACGCGATGCAGCAGACGGGGATCGGCCGGAGTTGGCACGATGACTGCATCCTCAAGGCCAAGCCTCTCGCACAACTTTGCTTCCAGCTCGACATTGTCGGCTGACCTGGAATTGAAGCTGATACGAACGGCGCCCTCCTCCAAAGCCAGGGCGATCAGCTCATTCACCCGTCTCCGGGTAAGATTCATGCGATCGCCGATCTGCGCCTGCGTCAGGCCGACGTAATAGAGCCACGACGCTTTCACCATCAAGTCCTGCTGATTCAAAGCTCACCTCCCAAGGAAGTTACAGATGTCACATCGGCGTAGCATTTGTAACCTATTGATTTCCACACCGACATACAGCCGGATTGTGACGTGTATCAAACGACGCAAAGGCCGTCGGAAATCTGTCCATAGCACCGAATGAGGACGACCAAAAAACCGGGCAAAGAGGAGGCCTCGAAAGGCTTTCGCCCTTTGGAAACTCGCCGCGGCATGCGCAACAGGGCGGGGATTTCATAGAAAATTCACCCGATCATTAACGAACCGACATTCAGCGCGCGCAAAGACGAGCGCAAAGCCAAATACTGCTCAAAGGAGACTCGCATGATTTCACTCAATCGACGCAGCGCGCTTGGCCTACTCGGCGCGAGTGCGGGCAGCCTTATCCTGCCGCGTCTGGCGTTCAGCCAGGGCAAGCGCCCGTCCGTCACGATCGCCGTTCAGAAGATTACCAACAACAACACGTTGGATGTCTGGAACGAGCAGTCGAACGTCGGCGAACGCGTCTTCTTTCCCAATTTCTGGGAAGGCCTGATCGTGCGTGACTGGATGGGCAATCAGGGCCCTCTTCCCGGTCTGGCCACGCAATGGAAACGGATAGACGAGAAGACGGTTGAGCTCACGCTTCGCCCGGGCGTCAAGTTCCACAATGGCGACGAATTGACGGCTGAGGACGTCGTCTTCAGCTTCTCGTCGCAGCGCGTGTTCGGCAATACCCAGCCTGCCGGTGGAAGGACGATTTTTGAGGCCGATCACAAGCCGACAACGGCAAAGGAACTGCCCGCCACTCTGCCTGGCGTTGGTCGCCGCCTCTGGCCAGCGCTCGCCGGCGTCGAAGCAGTCGACAAGCACACTGTGCGCTTCCATAACGCCACGCCCGATGTCACGATCGAAGGCCGCCTCTACGCATTCGGTAGCCAGATCGCCAACCGTCGCGCCTGGGACGAAGCCGCAACCTACGTTGATTGGGCCCGCAAGCCCGTCACCACAGGCCCATACATGGTCGGCGAGTTCAAGCCGGACGTCTCTCTCACCCTCGTCGCTTTCGACGAATATTGGGGCGGCCGCCCGCCACTGGAGCAGATCCGCTTCGTTGAGGTGCCCGAGGTCTCCTCCCGCGTAAACGGTCTTCTGTCTGGCGAGTATGACTTTGCCTGCGACCTGCCACCCGACCAGATTGCCGCCGTTGAGGCAACTTCCGGCTTTGAGGTGCAGGGATCGACCATCATCAACCATCGCATCTCGGTTTTCAACACACAGAACGAGGTCCTTCAAAACCCACTGGTGCGTCGCGCCATGACTCATGCGATCGACCGACAGGCCATCGTCGAAGCGCTATGGGCTGGCAAGACCCAGATCCCGGCGGGGCTGCAGTTCCCCTTCTACGCCGATATGTTCGTCGAGGGCTGGAGCGTTCCGGACTATAACCCGCAGCTCGCTCAGGACCTTCTCAAGCAGGCTGGCTACAAGGGTGATGCCATCCCGTTCCGCCTTCTCAACAACTACTATACCAACCAGACCGCCAATGGTCAGATCATGGTGGAGATGTGGAAGCAGGTCGGCCTCAACGTCGAAATCCAGATGAAGGAAAACTGGGCACAGATCCACGATCCCGCAGGCGTGAAGGGTGTTCGCGATTGGTCTGCCGGTGCAGCGTTCAGCGACCCTGTCTCCTCGATCGTCAACCAATTTGGCCCGAACGGCGAAGTCCAGCAGAAGAAGGACTGGGCCAACGCCGAGGCGAACCAGATGGCCGCAATTCTTGAGACTTCGACCGACCGCGCAGCCCGTAAGAAGGCCTTCGCCCGGATGCTGGAAATCTGCGAGCGCGAAGATCCGGCCTATCAGGTTCTGCACCAGAACGCCGTATTCACCGGCATGAAATCTTCGCTCAACTGGAAGGCTGCCCCCGCCTTCGCCATGGACTTCCGCTCCAACAACTGGACCGGCTGACCGCATCGGCGATTGCCCCGGCAGCCAAGGGCCGTCGGGGCATCTTTTGTTTCAGAACCCAGCAATGTCCGCGCATTCATGCATGGACGTGAGATGATTGAAGGAGATGGACCGAATGGAATCCAATCTCGTGGAATTGCGCGACCTGACGGTCGCCTTCGATGGCGTGCGGGTGCTGCACGGTATCGACCTGCAGGTAAAGCGCGGTGAATCCGTCGGCCTGGTGGGTGAATCCGGTTGCGGAAAATCGGTGACCTGGCTTGCGGCCCTCGGGCTTTTGCCCGGCAAGGCAACCGTCACCGGTTCCGTAAAGCTGGAAGGACGCGAGTTGTGCGGCATGCCCCGCTCTGCGCTTGAACAGGTACGCGGCGGGCGGATCGCCATGATCTTCCAGGATCCTTCGAGCTCGCTCAATCCCGTGCAGCGCATTGGCCGCCAGATCGTCGAAGCGCTGAAGGTTCACCGTGGCCTGCGCGGCGAAACGGCAAAGGCCGAAGCCTTGCGGCTGCTTGATATGGTGGGAATTCCCGATGTGCGGCGCCGCATCGACCTTTACCCGCACGAATTCTCCGGCGGCCAGTGCCAGCGGCTCATGATCGCCATGGCCCTCGCCGGCGAACCGGACATTCTGATTGCCGACGAGCCGACAACCGCCCTCGATGCCACGATCCAGGCCCAGATCCTCGACCTTTTGATCCAACTGAGGCACGAAACCGGAATGGCGACGGTGTTCATCAGCCATGACCTCGGCGCCGTCGCGCAGGTCTGTGAACGTGTCTGCGTCATGTACGCCGGGCGCATCGTCGAGGAGGGCAGCGTCGGGCAGCTGTTTTCGCAACCGCGCCATCCCTACACCCGCGGCCTGTTCGACGCCATTCCCACCCTCGATGGGCCGCGCAAGCGGCTGATTCCCATTCCCGGCACGGTGCCGGATCCGAAGCATTTGCCCGCAGGATGCTCGTTCTCGCCCCGCTGTTGGCGCGTCATCGACAGCTGTTCTCAGGTGCCGCCCGCCCTTACGACGCTGGAGGATGGCCGCAAACTCGCGTGCATGAGGCCCGTTCCGACGCTCGATGTGCAGGCCTCGCCTATCCGGATTGCGGAAAGCGCATTGTCATGACGCCGCTCCTGGAGGCCAGAAATCTGGTTCGCACCTATCAGCTTCGCCGCGGGCTTTTTGGCAGGCCCACACCGGTGCGCGCGGTCGATGGAATCTCACTCACCGTCAATCCGGGAGAGACATTGGGGATCGTCGGAGAGTCCGGTTCGGGTAAATCGACGCTCGGCCGCATGCTGCTTGGCATCGACCGCGCTCAGTCCGGCGACATCCTGTTCGAAGGCAGGCCGATGCCAAGGCTCGCCACGCCGGCGTGGCGAGCCTTGCGTGCGAAGATGCAGTTGGTCTACCAGGACCCGCTTGCAGCACTCGATCGGCGGCTGACGATATCCACACAGATCGGTGAGCCGCTGGAGATCCACAGTCTCATTCCGAAAGAGCATCGCGCAAGCCGCGTCCGCGAGCTGATGTCGGCTGTAGGTTTGCGCCCCGATCAGGCCGACCGTTTTCCGCACGAGCTATCCGGTGGCCAGCGCCAGCGTGCCGTGATCGCCAGGGCGCTCGCCTCGCGCCCCAAGCTGATCGTCTGCGACGAGCCCGTCTCTGCGCTCGACGTCTCGATACAGGCCCAGGTCGTCAACATGTTGAGCGACCTGCAGGAACAGAACAAGCTTGCGATGGTGTTCATCAGCCATGACCTGAAGGTTGTGCGCAACATGGCCGATCGCGTGGCCGTGATGTATCTCGGGCGGATCGTGGAGGAAGCACCGGCGGACGTCATATTCCGAACGCCGAGACACCCCTACACCGAGGCGCTCGTCTCGAGCGTACCCGTGCCGGGCAGACCACTCGAAAGCCGGGTAATCCTGCAAGGCGAACCGCCGAACCCGGCTAACCGCCCATCGGGCTGCGCCTTTCATCCACGCTGCCCGGTCGCTCGCGACATCTGCCGGACGACAACACCTGAGTTGCGGACCATCGGTCACAGTCGGACGGCCGCGTGTCACGTCGTCACCGGCGATGACGCCTGGATCGCGGCGTAACGGGAGACAATCATGATCCGTTTCTTCCTGGTCCGGCTGCTTCGCGCCGTCATGACCATTCTGGCCGTCGTCACCTTCGCCTTCGTCGTCCTGCGCATGTCCGGCGATCCTGCACAGGTCATGCTTGGACCTGACGTTCCGCAGGAGGCCGTCGATGCCTTCCGCAAGGCATGGGGACTCGATCAACCCCTGTGGATCCAGTATCTCGCCTACATGAAATCGATCTTCACCGGCGATTTCGGTGTGTCGATGCGCGACAAGGCGCCTGCACTACAGCTGGTCTTCGAGCGCGTGCCCGCCACCTTACAGCTGACGATACCGGCGCTGCTCCTCAAACTTCTGATCGGCATTCCTTCAGGCGTCTACGCGGCGCTTCACCGCCAGAGCTTTGCGGATCGCGGCGTCATCATGCTGGCGATCTTCGGGTTCACCATTCCATCCTTCGTCATGGGCCTGCTTCTGGTGCTGGTTTTCTCGGTCACCCTCGGCGTCCTGCCATCCGGCGGACAGGATACCTGGCAGCACGGCATTTTGCCGACGCTCACCATGAGCATCGGCGGCATCGGCATCCTCGCCCGCTTTTCGCGCAGTGCCATGATCGAGGTGATGGGGCAGCACTACATCCGCACCGCATCCGCCAAGGGCCTGAAGTGGCGCGAGGTGGTCTGGAGCCATGCACTTCCCAATGCCGCCGTTCCGATCGTCACGATCGTCGGCTTCATGGTCGGGACGCTTATTGCTGGCGCTGTTGTCGTCGAGTCGATCTTCTCGTGGCCGGGCATCGGCCGCCTTCTGGTTGTCTCGGTCAGCAATCGCGATCTGGCGGTCGTCCAGTGCATCCTGCTCATCATCGCGGCAACCATGGTGATCTCCAATCTGATCGTGGACATGCTTTATGGCTGGCTCGATCCACGCCTTCGCGCACAACCCGCGCATTGAGGAATTCCGGCATGACGACGGCAGAACTGACCTCCACCCTTAAGAAGACGCGCAAAGTCCCAGGCATTGTCACGACGATCCGCCGCAATGTGCCGCTTAGCGTCGGGCTCGGCATTTTCTGGCTGATGGCCATGGTGTTCGTCGCCTGCTTCGCTGATCACCTGCGGCCCTTCGGTATTACCGCGATGGATCTTACCAGCCGCCTTGCCTCGCCCGGCAATCTCAAGCATTGGCTGGGCACAGACGAGCTCGGTCGCGACGTGCTCTCGCGCCTGCTGCAATCAATCAGGGTCTCGTTGATCATCGCCTTCGGCGCCACGATCTTGTCAGCCGTGTTCGGCACGGCGCTCGGTTTTGCAGCGGCCAAATTCCGGGGAACGGTGGAGCATCTTGTGCTGGTGCTCGCCGATTTTCAGGCAGCGCTGCCGTTCCTCATCATGTCGCTGGCGGTGCTCGCCTTCTTCGGCTCGTCCATGGTGCTTCTGGTCTGCCTGATGGGCTTTTACGGCTGGGAACGCTACGCACGCATCGCGCGCGGGCTTGCGATCTCAGCCAGTTCGCAGGGCTATGCCGCCTCCGTCGTGCAGCTGGGCGCCACGCCGGCGCGCGTCTACATCCGCCACATACTGCCGAACGTTGCATCGACGCTCATCGTGTCCATGACGTTGACCTTTCCCGAGATCATTCTCATGGAAAGCGGCCTGTCTTTCCTTGGCCTCGGGGTGCAACCGCCGGAGACCAGCCTCGGCAACATGGTCGGGTTCGGGCGCGAGTATCTGACGCGCGCACCGTGGATCATGCTGGCACCGGCACTCGTCATCATTCTGACCACCCTCTCCATTTCGCTCGTCGGTGACTGGCTGCGCGACAAGCTCGATCCCACCATCCGATAGCTCGACCCTTCCAACCCGAAAAGGTTATCCCACATGACGCTCATCACCGGCCATCGCGGCGCGCGCAACCTCTGGGCCGAGAACTCGCTGACAGGCTTCAGAAATGTCCTCGAACTCGGCGTCGATGCCGTTGAATTCGATGTGCATCTGACGGCTGCAGGCGAACTCGTGGTCATCCACGACGCGACATTGGAGCGTTCCACGGAGGGGGCTGGCCCGGTTCACGCACTTTCGCCAGAGAAGCGCAAGACGGTGAGACTGAAGGGCACGAACGAGACGATCCCGACCTTGTCGGACGTGCTGGACGTGCTCTGCCCGGCAAGAGACATCGCCTTGCACGTCGAAATCAAGCTCGACGAAACCGGAGCGCCCTATCGCGGGATCACCGAGAAGGTGGCTGCCGAAATTGCCCGTTTCGGCGTCGGCGAGCGCAGCTATCTCACGTCCTTCGATAGATCCGTGCTCTGCCGCCGGCACGCGCCAGACATCGCCCGCCTGGTATCGATCAATGCCGCATGGGCTGAAAAACAAGGCGGCGTTGCTCGTTTTGTCGAATCGATTGACGGTCTGGTGGAGATTGTCGCCGTCCATCACGAATTGCTGCAGGCCGAATTGGACGTCATCACCAAAGCAGTCCCGCTCGATCGGCTTTGCGTCTGGACGCTGAATGACGAGCCGCTCATTCGCCGATGGCTGAAGACCGGCATCGGCCACCTCACCTCGGATTCTCCCGATCTCGCCCTGACGCTGCGCGCGCAATTGAGGGCCGCCTGATCAGAACAGAACCAATCAACCGGAGACACACCATGAGCAACATTATCGCAACCGGCTTCAATTCCGGCTCCGCCGACGGCGAACTGGAAACACTGAAGGCCGACCTTGAACGTCTGGCCGGTTTAGGGGTCGATACGGTCGAGCTCGGCCTGACCAGCCTCGACCTCATCGCTGGTGGCCGTATCATTGAGGAGCGAGCCGACAGACTTGTCGCCATCACCAAAGCGTTTCCGTTCCGCTACACCGTACACGGCCTCGTCTCCTCCAACTTCATGGATCCACTGACCTGCGGCTATCAGCTGGATGCTGCCAAAGCCCTGGTGCAGGTCTGCGACCGTATCGACGCGCGCATCCTGGTCCAGCACGGCGGATGCCTCCGCGCTGATCAGATCTTCGACCGGGAAGCGGCCGATCGGCGCGAACGGGAAGCGCTGTTCGAGCTTGCGGAGTTCGCCAAGCCTTACGGCGTGCGCGCCGTGCTTGAAAACATCTTCACGACGGAGCCGGGGCAGTATCGCCAGACGCCTGCCGAGGTGGCGGAAACAGTCAAGGCTGTCAATCATCCAAACCTTGTCGCACTGATCGACTTCAGCCACGCCTATATCGAATCCACCTATCGCGGCCTCGATTTCCGCGAGCAGCTGCGCGCCATGGCCCCGATCACCGGTCACCTGCATGTTCACGATTCCTTCGGCCGCCCGCAAGGCTTCTACAAGCCGTTCCACCCGCAGGAATCGACGGCTCTCGGCATCGGTGACCTGCACATGCCGCTCGGCTGGGGCGATATCGACTGGGAGGATATCTTCAGCGAGCTGCAATTCCTGCCCGGAACCGTCCTGATGATGGAGATCGGACACCGCTACCGCAACGAACAGCCCGCGTGTCTGGAGCGCGCCAGAAGACTGTTGGCACTGAACAGCCATCAGATGACGGTCGCGGCTGAATAGTCGGCGGCATTGACCCGAAGCCGTGTCGCGCGGGGAAGGGAACGGACCCCGTGACGGGGTGGTCGACACTTCAAGCGCAATACCATCCACTGAGCGGACGCAACTCCGCCCGGTGGACTTACGTCCGCTGTTCCGCTGACTGCAACCTGTGCGAACGCTTCGAAATGTAACCACGACTCCCGTCAAGCAAGGTACGGGTATAGGGGTGCTTGACTGAGCCGCTCAGGATCTCTTCCCGGGTTGCAACTTCGACGAACACACCATCTTGCATGACAGCGACGCGGTCGCAGAGGTGGGCGATGACGGCCATGTCGTGGCTGACGAGAATGTAGGTGAGATTTTCGCGTTCCTTCAAGTCCTTGAGCAAGTTAAGGATTTCCGCCTGAATTGAGACATCCAGCGCCGACGTTGGCTCGTCAAGGAGCAGAATCCGCGGTTCGAGGACAAGCGCACGCGCGATTGCCACACGCTGACGCTGGCCGCCCGACAACTGATGCGGAAAGCGATAGCGAAAGTTCTGTGGCAGCCCGACGCTCTTCAACACCTCTTCGATGCGTTCCTGCCGTCGATCACGCCCCTGAATCTCCAAGGGCTCCAACAGAGTCCGTCCAATCGTATGCCGAGGGTGAAGCGAGCCGAAGGGATCCTGGAAAACCATCTGTTGTTTTGCAAGTTGTGACCTTGATCGCACAGCACTGACGGGCTCACCGTCAATAATAATGGATCCCGTCCAGCTCTTGTTTCTACCGGCGAGTGCTCCAAGGACGGTTGACTTGCCGCATCCGCTTTCGCCGACAAGGCCAAACGTTTCTCCGGTCGCAACTTCGAAAGACACGCTGCGAACAACCTGTCGGGCCGCGTCTGCGTTGCCATAAGAGACCTGAAGGTCGTTGACACTTATCATCGCCATATCAGGCCTCCAGCCAGCTTGGATCGCGTTTGAGGACCTCAAGCCGATCCTTGGGCCTGTCGAGACTTGGGAGCGCCTCCAGAAGTCCCCTCGTGTAAGGATGGCTTGCACGCTCAAGATCTTTTGCCTCCAAGCTTTCGACGATGCGTCCGGAATACATGATGAGCACACGATCGCAGAAGCTTCTGACGAGGTTGAGGTCATGAGAAATAAAGATCAGCCCCATGTTCCGCTCGACGATCAGATCGTCGAGTATATCCAGCACCTGCTGGCGCACAGTCACATCGAGGGCCGATGTCGGCTCATCCGCTATGATCAGTGACGGGGATGCGATCAACATCATCGAGATCATGATGCGTTGCCCCATACCCCCGGACACTTCGTGCGGATAGAGGTCGAAAACACGGTGCGGGTCGCGAATGTTGACACGTTCCAGCATCGCGAGTGTCCGTTCGCGCGCATCCCGCTTTGACACGCGTTCATGCAGGATGACCGTCTCGGCGATTTGTTCGCCGACTGTCATGACAGGGTTCAGAGAATATTTTGGATCCTGCAGGATCATTGAGATCCGGCTTCCGCGGATTGCGCGCATCTGAGCTTCACTGGCAGCGAGAAGATCGACGTCCTCGAACGTCAAGCGGTCCGCCGTCACGATCGCGTTTGCCGGTTGCAACCGCATGACCGCCCGACCGGCGCTGCTTTTTCCCGATCCGGATTCGCCGATGATGCCGATCTTCTCGCGGCCGACGGTAAACGAGATGTTCCTTA
This sequence comes from Rhizobium sp. P1_C7, assembly GCF_056406295.1. Classification (NCBI taxonomy): domain Bacteria; kingdom Pseudomonadati; phylum Pseudomonadota; class Alphaproteobacteria; order Hyphomicrobiales; family Rhizobiaceae; genus Rhizobium; species Rhizobium sp. P1_C7. Next base: position 8,365 of record NZ_JBFUAL010000011.1, on the reverse strand, counting down.
CGGCCCGAACGGCGCCAGACAGTGTCGGAAACTCCACGGACATGTTTTCGACCGACAGAATCGGCTTTGATAGATCAGGCATTTCGGGGATCCATGATATCGCGAAGGCCATCGCCAAGCAGATTAAACGCCAGGCTGACCACAAGAATGGCGAGGCCGGGGACGGTGGTCAGCCACCAGGCATCGAGCAGGTATTGCCGTCCGGACGCGGCCATGGCGCCCCACTCGGGCATTGGGGGTTGTGCACCCAGCCCGAGAAAGCCGAGGCCGGCAGCCGTGAGGATAACGCTCGACATGTTGAGTGTCAGGCGGATGATGATTGATGGCGCACACAGGGGAACGATATGGCGAAACAGGATGCGTGCCATGCCAGCACCTTGAAGTTCGGCCGCGACCACGAAGTCAGCCTGGCGGAACGTCATGGTCTCGGCACGTGCCAATCGCGCGATCGGCGGCCAAACGGTCAAGGCAATCGCAATCACTGCATTCTCGATGCCAGGGCCCAGCGCTGCCGAAAACGCCAGCGCCAGCACAAGACTTGGGAAGGAAAGAAAGATGTCGGTAATGCGCATCAGAACAACATCCACCCAGCCACCGAGGTAGCCCGCAGTGGCGCCGATCGCAAAGCCGATTGGTGCAACAATGACTGTCACGAGAATACTGATGTAGAGGGTCGTGCGTGCGCCATAGACCAGGCGGGAGTAGACGTCGCGGCCGAACTCATCGGTTCCAAACCAGTTTGTCGTCGATGGTGGTCTCAGCGCCATGGCCAAATCTTGCGCGATCGGATCGTGGTTTGCCAGGAGCGGGGCAAAAGCTGCGATCAGCACCAGAGCCAGGACCACCAGGAAGCCCGCCAGGGCCAGCGGATTGGCAACGAGGTTCAGCCATAGCACGTAGGCCTTATGGAGCCGAGCCTGCCGCGTCGAGGTAAACTCCTCGCTGATCAGCCAGTTGTGCAGAGTGTCGATGGAGCGGGTTGTCATGATGTCACCGGGTCCGGGGATCGAGGAAACGATAGGTGATGTCTGACAGGAGATTGATCGCAATCGAGATGATGCCGATCAGAAGCACGCTGCCGAGGATGGCATTCATGTCCGCGAAGAACAATGCTGACGTCAGGTACTGCCCAAGGCCCGGCCACGCGAACACCGTTTCGATCAAGACTGTTCCGTCGAGAAGGCCGCAATATGCGAGAGCAACGATCGTCAACAGTTGCACGCGAATGTTGCGAAAGGCGTGCCGCCATACGATCGCACGCTGACTGAGACCCTTTGCCTTTGCAGTCAGCACGTATTCCTGGCGTAACTGTTCCAGCATGAAGCTGCGGCTCATACGGCTGAGATAGGCCATGGCGGCATAACCAAGGATCATCGCAGGCGCAGCAACATGAAGAAGTGCGTCGCCCAGAACATCCCATTCCCCGGCCAGAATCGAATCGATGATGATGGAGTTCGTCGGCCCCTCGACCAGACCCTCATTGTAGACATCCAGCCGCCCTCCGCCCGGTATGAGACCGAACTTTGCGTAAAAGACCAGGATGACGATCGTGCCAAGCCAGAAAATGGGCGTCGAGTGGCCAAGCAGGCCGACGATGCGTGCCAGATGGTCGACCCAGGTGCCTTTCCTGACGGCCGAGACGATCCCCAGCGGAATGCCAAACCCGGCGCCGATGATCGTCGCGAGCGTCGCAAGTTCAAGGGTGGCGGGAAACACGCGAGCCAGATCACTTGCCACCTGGTTCTTTGTTACGTGAGACGACCCGAAGTCCAGATGAGCGACGTTGCCAATATAGGTTACAAACTGGACGTAGAGCGGGCGATCCAGTCCCATCTGCTTGTAGACGCGTTCATAGGTCGCCTGATCAGCCTGATCGCCGATCACGGCAATGACGGGATCGGCGGGAACCATCCTTCCAACGACGAAGGTGATCATCAGCAACCCCATCAATGTCGTCAGAATGACAGCGAATGAGGTTGCCACTTTCCTCAGGGCGGAAAGGGCTTGTTTGGAGCCGCCCTGCCCGACTGCGGATGTTTGCGCGATGCTCAATTCAATCTCCTTCAGAGGGGATCATTCGCCCTTGGAAACGGTGTCCCAACGTGTAAGCCACGTCGAATGACCGACATACCCTTTGACGTCCTTGCTGACGGCTTTCGCATCCGTTCGCAGGAAGGATGTGATCAGCGCTGGTGAGGAATCTAGATATGCCTTGTTGATCTTGGCGTAGAGTTCAGTTCGCTTGGCCAGGTCCGTCTCGTGAGCTGCCGCTGTCACCATCTCCTGGATTTCTTTCGGCACATCCCAGGCGGTTCTCCAAGCGTTCAGGCCAGTCAACTTTGCCTCATCAGAATTGTTCGCATTTGTCGCATAGGACTGCAGGACTGCGTGCGGGTCGGGGAGCCGCTCACCCGAGCGCGCCGAGAAAATCTCGAAGTCACGTGCACGGAACTTGCCGATGTGATCGCCACCCTGCAAATCGAGTTTGATGCCGGCCTTTGCCGCATTGGCCTGCAGAGATTGCGCAACCTCGTATTCCGGCGTCACCGGCGTTGCGTAGTACACCTTTGAGAAGCCATCTGGATATCCGGCCTCGGAAAGGAGCTGCTTTGCCTTGTCGATATCGAGCGTGTAGGGATTACTGTCGCTTGCGCCAGGCAGCCCTGCCGGGATGATGGTCTGCTGCTTGATGCCGTAATATTTCATGACGGTGCTGGCGAGGCCATCATAGTCGATCAGATAACGGAAGGCTTCGCGCACCTTCGGATTGGATAGAACCTCGTCCTTCTGGTTCAGCGCGAGATAGTAGAAACCGAAGCCTGGTGTCTTCTGAATGTCCACCTTACCGCCGCTGTCGAGCGCGGCCAGATCGCTGGACGACAGACGGGTGGCGACGTCGACGTCGCCTGCCTCCAACTGCAACCGCTGGCTCGCGGACTCCGGCAGATGGCGCAGGATCACGCGCCGCATCTTCGGCGCACCCTGCCAGTAGCTCTTGAACCCGTCGGCGATCAACAGGTCGTTGACGCGCCAGGTCCGCAGCGAATAGGGACCAGAACCTGCGTCGTTGGTCTGCAGGAACTCGCGCCCCATGTCTCCGTCTTTGTCGTGTTCGGCCAAAAGCTTTGCGTCGAAGATCGACGTGGAAAAGCTGGCGAGTGAATACAAAATGAGGTTGGGGTTCCAGACTTCCGGGGCCTGAAGGACGAGCGTCGTGTCGTCGGTCGCCTTGATCAGACTATCCACATTGTCTTCCTTGAAACCCCACTGGCGCAGGTCAGTGGAAGGCGCAAGCCCGAGCTTGACCAGCCGGCGAAGCGACCATTCGACATCCTTTGCCGTCAACGGGTTGCCAGAGTGGAAGGTCACGCCCGAGCGGATCTTGAAGGTGAATGTCTTACCGTCATCCGATACGGTCCAGCTCTCGGCCAGGCCTGGAATCGGCTTGGTGATATCATCAGCGGGCAGCACGATCAGGCGCTCGTAAAGATTGGCGACAATTTCTGCTGCCTCGAGCTGGTTCAACTCATTTGGATCAAGGCCGCGCATCGACGACATATTCGTCGCGATGACCAACTGGTCCTTCGGAGTGGCTGCTTCAGAAGCAACCGGCAAGGTAAAGGCTGCGACAATCAAGGCCGTCGTCACCAGGAAGTGGCGTCTCAACATGCTCATCTCTTTCTCCCTTGGGCTCCCCGCCCAATCACGTTCTGCGCGAATTTCCATATCGACATCGATCTGAAATCTGGTATATCAGATCTCACAAAACAAATTTGGCGTCAACGGGGATTTTGACCAATGGTGAAGAATGCAACGTCATCGGAGCGTGACGATCGCATCGAAAAACTTGATCCGCGGTTCCTGACGACCCTGCGCGATCACGTTCATCGCACGCTGCGCAGCGCGATCCTTTCCGGGCGGTTTGCTGCCGATGAACGGGTCAACGAGAGGCAACTCGCCGAGCAACTGGGCGTGAGCACTACGCCGATCAAGGAAGCGTTGCGGCAGTTGGAAACGGAAGGCCTGGTGGAAACGCTACCGCGCCGTGGCGTCATCATCCGCTTCAATGAAAGTTGGGCGGAGGAAATGATTCTGGCCCGGGCAGCACTGGAATCGATGATTGCTCATCTTGCGGCAAAGCGCCTTGGCAAGGAGGCAGCATCGGCTCTGGAGGCAATCGTCGAGAAGATGAGGATCGCCACCAGAAACGGTCAGGCCGACGAGTTGATCGCGCTCAACGAGACGTTCCATGAACAGATCCACGTTGCCTCGCAATGCCAGTATCTCTCCCGGATGATCGAACGCCAGCAGTTCTACGATGCAAGCATCCGCCGGGTCATTCATTTGGATCCGGGCGAGCGCGAGAAGGCTTTTGGCGAGCACGCTGCAATCGCAAAGGCAATCGTTTCGGGAAACAGCGACGAGGCCGAGCATGTCATGCGTGATCACGTGGTGCGCTCCGGCGACACCTATCTGGCCATCATATTCAAGAGGAAAGAGGAAATCTGAGGTGAGCGAGTCAATGGAAAAGGTCCGCAACGCGTTGAAGGGAATCTCCGGGGTGCCGGTGACGCCCTACGCATCTGATGGCAGCGTCGACGCGGTGAAGCTAGCCGCGCTGATCAAACGACTGGCGGCTGCAAAAGTCCACAATCTAATGGCTGCCGGGAATACGGGCGAGTTTTTCACACTTTCCCTTGACGAGGTTCGACTGGTTCACAGCACGACAATCAAGGCTGCCGACGGGAGTGCCTTGGTGAGCGCGGCCGTCGGTCGTTCGTTGGCGGAAGCCAAGTCGCTTGCCCGCGAGGCGATAGCCGATGGCGCAGATGCCATCATGGGTCACCATCCCATGGATCCTTTTGCCGGTCCAAGCTATCAGGCAAAGTACTTCCTTGAGCTGGCCGACGCGTCGACCATTCCTGTCATCGCCTATGTGCGCAGCGATACCTTCTCCGTGGCAGATTTCCGTAAACTTGCCCTGCATCCCAATATTGCAGGGATCAAATTTGCATCTGGCAACCTCATGCTGCTGGCTGACGTCATCCGGTCGACCAAGGACGCGCCGGCTATTTGGGTTTGCGGCCTTGCAGAAGGTTGGGCACCGGCCTTTTACGCGATGGGTGCCCGCGGGTTTACCTCCGGTCTGGTCAATGCTTTCCCCGAGCGTTCGCACGCGATTCATCGCGCTCTCGAAGCCGGCGACTACCAGACGGCGCGCGATCTCATCGACGGGATAGCCGGCTTTGAAGCCATGCGCACCAAATATCTGAACGGCGCGAATGTCACCGTGGTTAAGGAAGCTTTGGGTATGCTGGGGACCGATGTCGGCCCCGTGCGTGTGCCGGGTGTGGAAGCGCTGACGGACATCGAGCGATCAACCCTCAAGGAAATCGTCGAACGTGTTGCGCGCGAAAGCCGCGCGGCCTGACGGAGACAAGTAAAATGCACATCACTGCACTGAAAACCTACATGCAACGGGTTGACGACCGCCCTCGCCTGCTCGTGAAAATCGAGACCAGCGAAGGTATTTCTGGTTGGGGCGAAGCATACAACCATGGACCCGACTGGGCACTCCCGCCGCTTTTCGATTACCTCTTCCACCAGATCGAGGGAGAAGATCCGCGCCGCGTCGAGTTCCTTGTCCTCAAGCTGAACCAGCAATGCCGGTTTCCGCCTGGCGCGCTCGGCCTGGCAGCGATATCAGCCATCGATCACGCACTTTGGGACATCGCAGGCAAGGCAGCGGGGCTGCCCGTCTATATGCTTCTCGGCGGCAACGTCCGCGATCGGGTACGCATTTACTGTGGCGTCTACACCGCGCCGGACCCGGAAGCTGCACTCGACCAGACCCTTCAGTTGAATGAGCAATACGGCTATACGGCCTTCAAGCTCAGCCCCTACCGTCGTGATCTGCACAACAGCCGATGGGGCGAGCTCGTCAAGGAGACCGGCGACTATTTCGGCGCCATCCGAAAGATCACCCCATCGCACTTTGAGTTCGCCTTCGACGCGCATGCGAAAATCTACGAGCCTTACCAGGCCGTACAATTGGCTGCAGCTATCGCGCCCTACGACCCACTGTTTTACGAGGAGCCTATCCGGCCGGAACATATCCCGGCTTGGACGGAGCTGAAATCGAAGGTCACAGTGCCTCTGGCGACCGGCGAGTCTCTCTATAACCGGTTCGAGTTCCTGTCACTGCTGACCGCTCGCGGCGCAGACATCATCCAACCGGACATCTGTGTTGTCGGCGGCGTCACTGAAATGCGCCGCATCGCAGCTCTCGCCGAGGCGCATTATGTAACCGTTGCCCCCCATAACCCGATGGGACCTTTGGCCACGGCCGTGAACATTCACTTCTGCGCAGCGCAACCCAACTTCAAGATCCTTGAATACAAGCCGCACGTACACGCGCCTTGGGCCGCTGACCCGTACGTTCCTGTCGACGGCCATATGGAACTTCGTCCGGATCGCCCGGGCTGGGGCATCGAAATCGATGAGAAGGCGCTTGCTGTCGAAGATTACATCCACTGGGAGCGGAAGATTACACGCAAGCCCGACGGGTCGACCGCCTATCCCTAATTGGCCTTGAAGGGGCGCTCGGTCGAGGGCCCCACACTTCCACTCGTTGCCTTGGCGAGCATAGACCAGAACCCGGCTCGACTTGGAAGGACGGCGGCAGAGATGCTCCTCAGCCGTATCGACGGCCGGGAAGATGCCCAACACGTGTTGATCGAGCCACGTGTCGAAATGCGCGGTAGCGTTTGATCGACTTCCTGCTTGAGGGTTTCGTCCGCCTGCGTCCAGATCCCACACCGTCATCGCTGCTTGCAAACGTGGCGGTCGCCCTTACTCAATCTGTCACGAGCGCCAGCCCTTCAAGCTAACCTCAGACCTACCACGCCGGAAACGGATCAGCGAGGTCGCGCCAGTCCTGCGGATCCGAGCTGGCCAGGCAATCGTCCAATGCGGCACGGACGCCGGTCTCGTCCATGCTCACTCCGATGAAGACGAGTTCCTGCCGGCGGTCGCCCCATGCGCTGTCCCAGCGGCTCTCTAGAAACTCGTGAAACTCCGGGTGACTTGGCCAATCCTGCCGGGGCACGGCCGCCCACCAAAGCCCCATGGGCTCACAGCGACGCTGCACCCCGGCGGCCGACATAAGCCCCACATGACGCGGACGGCTCGCAAGCCAGAAATGTCCCTTGGCGCGGAGCACCCCCGGCCAGGGATTATCAAGGAACCCCCGAAACCGCGATGGATCGAAGGGTCGCCTTGCGCGATAGACGAAGCTCGAGACGCCATATTCCTCGGTCTCGGGAACATGGGTGCCGGGGCTATAAAGTTCCTTGTGCCACAGGGGATGAGCGGATGCCTTTGCTTCATCGAAGGAGCCGGTGTTGAGTATGGCTGCAAGAGGAACCTTGCCGAAGTCCGTCTCCATCTGGCGTGCATCCGGGTTGAGTGCAGCAACCACCTTGCGGACTTCGGCGCGCGTTTGTTCGGTCGCGTCGGCAATCTTGTTGATGACGACAACATCAGCAAATTCGATCTGGTCGACCAAGAGGTCGACAAGCGTCCGTCGGTCTTCGCCGTCACGCTCCAGGCCGCGATCGCGCAACAGATCGGCGCTGCTATAGTCAGCCAGCAGGCTTGCAGCGTCGACGACCGTAACCATCGTGTCAAGTTTCGCAAAGTCGGAAAGAGAAACGCCGTTTTCGTCACGAAAGGAGAAGGTCGCGGCAATGGGGAGCGGCTCTGCAATGCCCGTCCCTTCGATCAGAAGATAGTCATATCGCCCTTCTTCGGCCAGCCGCCGCACTTCGGTTAGGAGGTCGTCGCGAAGTGTGCAGCATATGCAGCCGTTGCTGAGTTCGACGAGTGTCTCCGTCGTATGCGACAGGTTGGCGCCACCGTCGCGAACCAAGCTTGCGTCTATGTTTACCTCGCTCATGTCGTTGACGATGACCGCGACCCGCAAGCCCTCGCGATTCGTCAGGACATGGGTGAGAAGCGTCGTTTTTCCGGCACCCAGAAATCCGGTGAGCACGGTCACCGGTAGCAGGTCGGTCATGTCCCCTCTTCCCCTCGCCAACATCAATCAGGACACAAGCGTTGGCCGGAAGACCACGTCGGCAAAGTAGTTGGCGGAAGCGAAAGTGCTGGTCGGAAACAGGCCGGTAGTGGCTGAGCCACCATAGGCATAGACACCGTTGCCGCCGGCGGTGGCGCTGGACGGCGCCGTCAGCGGGCTATTGGTGACGGCGGTGGTGAAGAAGTTGCCGGTCGCCACGTAGGCGCCGGTGGTGTGGTACGAGGCGATGTAGGTGGTGTTGGCGGCGATGGTTATGGGCGCTGCCAG